>JAISYZ010000196.1 GCA_031269545.1 Prevotellaceae bacterium | reverse complement strand
GCAGGAAGACAAACCAATCGAAACGGACATTATCAACGTGATAAGTGCAAATCTCATTCGCGAGGCATACCCTGTTTGTTTTGGCTCTGATACCCGATGGGGAAATCATTTGTACCCTGTTTTCTTAACAGAGTCCTTTTGCAGGTCCCATTATATTTTTGTGGTTTTTCTGATTTTTATGGAAATGTCGGGAAAAAGTTGTAAATTTGCAGAAATTTTATTTTGAAAAATATGGATAAACAAATATCAAGCGAAAAAGCAATCAGACAATTAGTTAGTGCAAGTGTGCAAACCTTTGCGAAAACATTTTCTGACCGCCATATTTCAGAATGGGGCGATCCTGAAGGTACGCTCAATATGAAAATTCACAATGTGTTTATCGCCGTTTTGGGTGAGGAATTGCAGTATTATACGGCAATGTGCCGAAGTTTTGACAGTTCTTTGGGCAATATGCTCGAAACACTTGCAATTAACATTGCAAAGTTGTTTTATACGGTTTCTCAGGAAGTTACAGGGGAATTATATCCCGAACAAATCGCTAAAATAGCAGAACTTCTAGAGGCATACAAAAACTCAAAAAATCCACGCAAAGTTTCTGTTAAAGATTTTCAAGAAATTCGCGCTGTTCAACATTTAACGGAAACACAGGAAAAAACGCATATAAGTGATTATTACTTGTTTGACGAGGAAACAAACGAACATTATCTAATTGAATTAAAAATTGGCGGAGACCTTGACAACAAGAAAGCCCGCTCTGAAAAAGAAGCAATTTTTGAGCAATACGCCATTTTATCCAATTCTCTCGGCACAGGTGCAAAAATAAAATGCTATTTTGCAACCGCATATAATCGCTACGGCGAAAATAAACCTTGGACACAAGGCAGAGTTCGGCAATTTTTTTCAGAAGAAGAGTTGTTGATTGGACGCGACTTTTGGAATTTTATTTGCAAATCTGAATGTGGATATGAAATTGTGATGAGTGAGTATGCAAAAAACTTTCATTATATTCGCAAAACATTTGAATTTTTGGTTGAAGATTTAAACATAAAAAAAACAGCATAAAAGTATGACAAAAGTAGAAGCAATAAAAAAAGTTCTCGAAGACCACGAAGGAATTGCCACTTGGCAAACTATTTATAACGAAATAGAAAAATATTATCCTGCAATAAAATCTCAAATTGATTGGGAGGCAGGAATTCGCGGCGTTTTTTATAGAGACGAAAAAGAAAAAAAGAATTTTAAACGAATTGGTTTAGGAATGGTTGCTTTGACAGATTTTAAAGCGGAAGAAATTGAAGAAATTAAGCAAGATCCAGTTCGTATGCACTCGTTTATGGAAGGCGTTTGTCTTGAAATTGGGAATTTTTTGAAATTGCAAACATTTACAGCCGACCCAACAGCAAAATACAACAATTTGCCTTTGTCGGAAATTGCTACTTTAAAAAATATTCCGCAGTTCACTTATTCAGAAATTATAGACACAACGAAAAGAATTGATGTGTTGTGGTTCAACGATAAAGGTTTTAATTTTCCAAAGAAGGCGATTGAGATTGTCGATAGCATAGGAACGCTTGAACCTGCATTAAAACGGACTTTTCAATTGGTTGAGTTTAATTTATCGTTTTACATTCTCTGCAAACAAGAACATAAGAAAAAAATTGAAAAAGAACTTTCATTTGAGCCATATAAAAGAATTAGAGAAAGATATTTTGTAAGGGATTATGATGATATTTTGAATATTTACAACAATCCTATTGCAAATTCAAGAGATAATTTATTTAATGTAGAAACTTATTTTTGACTTAAAATTTTACAAAAAAGAATTAAAAATCAATCTTATACGCAAAATGCAACGAATGCGAGAAATTGAAAAAGAAAAAGGTTTATTGTGTGAGGCGGATATTGACGCAAATATTTTGACCGCGATAAAAAGTGCTTTTTATATGTATTTCAGGCATTTATACAACAAGCCAAAAAAATATGAAATTCCGCAGATTGTTTTTAGTGCAATTTATTTTTTCATAAGAAATTACACTTACAGCGGAATGTTTCGTTATAATTCCGAAGGTGAATTTAACGTGCCTTATGGTGGAATTGGTTACAATGGAAATTCATTAGACAAAAAAATAAAATATATTTCGAGTGCTGAAATTCAAAATCGGTTAAAAAATACAACGATTGAAAATGCTGATTTTTATGATTTTATGAAAAAACAAAACACTTCAGAAAACGATTTTATATTTTTAGACCCGCCGTATGATACTGAATTTAGCACTTACGACCAAAATGAATTTACAAAAACTGACCAAATTAGGTTAGCAAATTTTCTTATAAATGAAACAAATTGCAAGTGGCAATTAGTAATAAAAAACACCGATTTTATTCATAATTTGTACGATAAAAAAGGAATAAATATCAAATATTTTGACAAATCCTACAATGTGAGTTTTATGAATAGAAACGATAGAAAAACTGAACATTTAATGATTACAAATTATGATTTACCAAATAGATAAACACAGCCCACAAATCTACACAACAGGCGCATTTTTGCGCCCATTGAAGATAATAGATGCCGGAGGCAAAGAACTTTGGGTTTGGGCAGTTGAGGGCTTTGAGGGTGGAGAAAGTTTCAAAGACGGTAGAATTGTAACGCTCAAAGATACAATTTCAGGGATTACCAAAATTATTGACAAGTGTTGATATGGATTTTAGTTGTATAGATATTGGTTTTCTGTCGCTTACATTTTTTCAAAATAACAATCGACTTTCTTTCAAAGAAATAAATAATACTTTGAAAGACAATACAGGTATTGTCAATTTCTTTGAGAAAGAAGAATATTTTGTACAACTCAAAGAAACATTAATAAATAGCCAGTCAATAGTTGCAGAAAGTCAAGTAGAGTATGGCGACTACCAAACCAACCAACAACTTTCGCAGTCAATATGCAACTGCCGCTGATTGTTGTGCTCGCCTGCGGGTCGCGAGGGCTAAAAGTCGTGCAAGGTAAGCGAAATGGTGCTTTTGCAGGAAGACAAACCAATCGAAACGGACATTATCAACGTGATAAGTGCAAATCTCATTCGCGAGGCATACCCTGTTTGTTTTGGCTCTGATACCCGATGGGGA
>JAISYZ010000149.1 GCA_031269545.1 Prevotellaceae bacterium | reverse complement strand
GATTTTTTTTTGCAAAAAAAAATACGTGAAATTCACGTAACTGCGCCATGCTCTACGAGCTTCGCTGTTTAATTTTTGTTCACCTGCGTGAAGGCAAAAATGTTTGTAAATTTGTCCTTGAACACCTGCTTTAGGGCAGGTATTTTTGGTTTTAAAAATTCCAAAAATGGCAAAATTTACAACACAAGCGGAAGCAACAGTAACATTAAACGGCAAACAGGCAGAGATTATGCTTAATACTCTGAAAAATAGCGCCGAGAAGTTGCGAAAACAGATTGTAGAAATAAAAAAAACAGACCCGAACAATCCCAACCTCAAAAAAATGAACAATGAATTAAAGGCATTGGAAACCTCGGCAGCGAAAGTAAAGAAAACTACATTTGATTACGCACAGGTTTTAAATAATCTAAAAGATTCTTCGTTGAAACAACTACAAAAGACTAAGCAAATACTGCTGAATCAGGTAAAAGGATTGAAAAACGGTACGGAAGCATGGATTGATAAAACAAAAGAGTTGCGGAAGGTAGATGCGCAGATAAACAAAATGAACAAAGCATTAAGGGAAAACAAAAGAACAATGACAGATGTTGCCGACTTTTTTACTAAATGGTATGGTGCGTTTACAATGCTCACGGCTTCCATATCAACGATAAACGGCATGCTTAGCAAATTCCGCGATGCTGCTGCAAAGATGAGCGATGCATATGCCGATGTTATGAAAACAACAGGCATGACAACAAATGAAGTAAAAGATCTGAATGAGGCATTTAAGAAAATGGATACGCGAACATCGCGCGAGGAACTGAACAAACTTGCACGCGATGCTGGAAAATTAGGAATTGCAAAAGAGGATGTTCTGGGATTTGTAGAAGCGGGAAATCAGATAAACGTTGCACTTGGGGAAGATTTGGGCGATGATGCCATAAAGAATATAGGCAAAATAATACAGGTATTTAAAAAATCACAGGAGGATTTGCAGGGCATGGACTTGAAAAATCAAATGCTCTCCGTAGGCTCGGCGATAAACAGCCTCGGGCAGAGCAGCACTGCCAGCGAACAGTATCTTGTTGATTTTAGTCAACGCTTGGGAGGCGTGGCTGCACAGGCGGGAATTTCGATACAGAATATTTTGGGCTATGCGAGCGCTCTTGACCAGAGCGGGCAAGCCGTAGAGATGAGCGCAACAGCGCTGCAAAAGTTTATTATGAGTATGCTCGAAAAGCCAGAAGAATTTGCAAGGATAGCGGGGATAGAAATAAAAAAATTTAACGAATTGTTGAGTACCGACACTAATGAGGCGATAAAAACAGTACTTTCGGCTTTGGGGGATAAGGGCGGATTTCAGCAACTTATACCGATTTTCAAAGAAATGGGTTTGGATGGAGCTCGCGCCGTTAGCGTACTCTCAAGTTTGGCAACAAACATTGAAGCAGTAGAAATCGCTCAGAAAATATCAAACGATGAATTTACAAAGGCAATATCGCTGACAAACGAGTATGCAATAAGAAATAATACATTGCAGGGGAAAATAGAAAAAGCAAGGCAAAAAGTGCAAGACATGCGCGAGGAAATAGGGCAAAAACTGCAATCTGCAATGTTAAAAACCTCGCAAATAGGAATGAACCTGATAAGTTTGCTTATGAAAACCCCAAAAGAAATTTATATACTGATAGCAGCGCTTGTGGCTGTACAACTAAGACTGGTTGCGCTGAAAACCCTGACAAAAACGTGGACTGCCATTGTTAATGCTGCGAAAGTGGCAAAAACAGGACTGACCGCTGCAATGCATCTGTTTACAGGAAGTACAGTAGCAGCAAAAGCGGCATGGCAAAAACTTAATACCGCGATGAAAGCAAACTTTATAATTATGGCTGCCGCTGCAATTTATGGTTTGGTAAAAGGAATTATAAGCCTGATAAGCAAAACGGATGCTGCGACAAAGGCGTATAAGGATTTCAGGGTGGAACTGACAAAGGAAAAGGGAACGGCAGATGCGTTGTTTGAATCATTAAAAAAAGCAAATGAAGGTTCGGAGTTAAGAAAAAGTCTGATACAAAAAATAAACGAAAAATACGGGGAATATTTGGGTTATTTGCTTGATGAAAAATCATCGCTTGATGAAATAGCGGCAGCGCAGCAAATTGTAAATAACAAAATGGAAACTAATTATGCACTTAAGCATAAGACAAAAGCAGAAGATGATATTAGAGAAAAATATTCGAAAAAGAAAGAAGATGCATTGGAGGATATCAGGGCGACAGTGTCCAGTGATAAACTTGTAACAAAAAGCAAAGACAGATTTAACATTTCAGAAAATGATGTCGGAGATGAATTTGCACAGATGTATGTTAAAGAAATTCTGCGTATATTTTCTCAAGAAAATAGCTATACTGCGACAGCAAATCACAAAGATAAAATATTTTTAAATCCGGAATCACTTAAAGAATTAAATATCAATGTTGGAAGTTTATATAAATCTGGGACAGCCGTACAAAAAAAACTAAAAGAATATATAGCTTATGTATTACAAGAGGCAGCGGAACTTGATGCTATAAATAAAAAATTTGCACTAGTATTACCTGAACCGAGTAATAAAGCGCCGACAGATTCGGAAGCGGCAGCGGCAACAGCAGCGGAAGAAGAAAGGAGAAAAGCGGAAGAAGAAAAGAGAAAAGCGGAAGAAGAAAGGAGAAAAGCGGCGGCGGCAGAAAGAGAAAAAGAGCGTGAAGAGCGGTTTAAGAAGATGCTTGAAAGGCTTGAGACGGAGCAGCGGGAGGAACGGAACTTGCAGGCTCGGGCTTACATGCAGGAAAAAATTGACAGGGAGGAATATTATGCAAGCGTTGAAGCGATTGATTATATTGCATTGACGAAACGCAAAGCGCTGTACGAGTCGTTTGGCAAGGATACGAGCGAGATAGATGCACAGATTGCCGGAGTATGGATAAAGATAATGGAAGATGCGCGCAAAAAAGCGAAGGAAGTTGACGAAGAATTTAAGAAGTGGGCAGAGAAAGTGAAAAAGGAATCGGACTTGACGGGTGAAACTGAAAAAGCAGAGAGCGATGTAGCAAAGGGCTTCGAAGATGACTTTATGAAAAAAGTTGAAGACGCGGAAAGGCTGCGTGCCGACTTCCAAAAAGAAAACATACTGGAACGGATGCGCGCCGAGTTGGATGCTTTGGACGAGTTGCACGAAGCAGGGCTGATTTCGGAAGAGGAATACGAAAAAGCAAGACGGAATATAATGATGGCATCGTACAAAAAGGTCTATGATTATTATTCAAGTACATTTTCGGGGATGATTGGCGCGATGCAGGACGCCGAAGTTTCGAAGGTAGAAGCAGACGAACAAAAAAAACTTGCTGCTCTGCAAAACAGACGCGACCAGGGACTTATAGCCGAGGAAGAATATAACGCCGAAAAGGAAAAGATAGAACGCGATGCGGCACAAAAAAAACTGGATATAGAAAAGAAATATGCGGATGTAAATTTTGCGATAAAGGTAGCAGATATAATAGCGAATACTGCGACAGCCATAATGACAGCGTTTTCGCAGTTGGGACCGATAGCAGGGGCAGTTGCGGCAGTAATGCTTGGGGCTACGGGACTGGCACAGATAGCGGCAGCCAATGCTGAGCGTCAAAAAGTGAAGTCGATGACATTGGATTCGGCATCTACGGGGAGCAGCGCACCGCCGCCGCAGCGCGTTGTACTTTCGGGAGTGGAAGAAGGCGGTTATACGGATGTGGAACGGAAACAGGATGGCAAAATATTTTCGGCAAGGAAACGCAAACAACGCGGCTATGCCGGCGAGCCGACCGTATTGATTGGCGAGGCAGGCGCCGAATTTGTCGCCAATGCTGAGGCTGTTAAAAATCCGACAATCAAGCCTGTGCTTGATTTGATAAACATTGCGCAGCAGAATGGTTCGATAAGCAGCATTAATTTGCCGAAACTTATAAATTCGACTTATGCTGTTAAAGGGTACGAGGGCGGGGGTTATACCTCTACGCCGACAAATTCGGCTCAGCCGGCAGCGGCAACAGACAGCAGCGAGATGATTGCGGTTATGCGAGAGGTGCGTGATTTGCTTTCGTATTTAAAGATCAATGGTGTAGATGCCTGGGTATTGCTGTCGCAGTTGCAAAAGCAGCAGGCTATACTTGAGAAGTCGGAGAAATTGGGAAGCAGGAAGTGAGGGTAATTAATAATTAATAATTAATAATTAATAATTTAAAATTAATAAAATCTGGATTGCTTCGCTACGCTCGCAATGACGTTTTATTACTGGATTGCTTCGTCGCTGCGCTGCTCGCAATGACGAAATAAGAAAAGAATAATTAACAATTAACAATTAACAATTAACAATTAACAATTAATAATGGAACTTTTGATAAATGGGCAGTCGCTTGAGTTGGCATCGGATTTCGCTATGGAAATGGAAGAGACGAATCCGTTTTTTTCGGAGAAGGGTTCGCAGTCGCTGCCGGTGAAGTTGCCTTTTTCGCAGCATAATTTGTCGATACTTGACAATCCTAACAGGATTGCAAGAACGAACAAGCTTGATACGGAACATGATGCGGTGCTGCGACATGGGGTGTTTCAGCGCAATGGCAGGCTTGTTGTTTTTTCGGCAAGCCGTGAAGAAGGCATATCGTGTACATTCTATATTGATGAGGGTGATTTTTATACACGCGCCGGCGGGGTTAAACTTTCGGAAATAAATTATGGACAGGAGCGCGATGGCGGGGGATCCAGTCAGGAAGAGAAAGCGCAGTGGTGGTTCAGTCGGTTTACTGACTGGATGAGGAATGGGAATTCGGAATTTGCTGTTTTTCCTGTGGTTACGAAATTAGACACTGAGAATTTCACTGAACACGAATATATCAACGAGCCGGATTTGTCGCAGGCAGCGCCTTACCCACTGCTTGGGAGGGATGCGCGAACATATCAGGATACACAGGTACCGGCGGGATATGGGCTTAGCTGCTTTATTTATCTGCACAGGTTGCTTGATTTTATATTCAATCATTTTGGTTTTATGTTCAAAACGCCGAGCATTTTTCATACGGACAGCGATTTAAGTAAGATTGTTGTGCTTAACAGCGTAGCCGATACGATATGTAACGGGAAACTGAATATTGGCGATATTGTTCCGGAGTGTACTGTTATAGAATTTATTGATGTGATACGGAACAAGTTCGACTGCGATTTTCTGTTTAATTCGCGGGACAGTTCGGTTCGCGTTCTGTTTTTCGGGGACATGGCAGATGCGGACTATGACAGCGATCTGTCGCGGTTTGTTGTTGACAAGCCTGTGATTGAATATGAATCGTTTAAGAAGTTGAAAATATCTTCGCAAAAAACGCTTGACTATGCAGAGCCGCCGACAGAATCGATAGAAAGTATTGCTGATACCTATAATATAATAATAGGCGTTGACGAGACGATGTTCAACCAACTTGCATCGTACGATGACAAGGCGGTTGTTTACCGCAAGGCAAACGGGATGTTTTACAATGTGAAGAAGACAGGCAGCGGCAGCAATGTTCAATATCAACTCGTTGCTGCGGGTGCGTTCTACTTCGACCATTTAAGAAAGAATAAACTGTCGGAAGAAGAACGAACGGTGCAGGACGAACAGACGCCTATTATAAATTACAGGACAGCCGGCGGCGGGCAAATACAGACAAACAGCGGACTGTTTGCGCCACTCGTTGGCGAGCGCGTACACAAAAAGACAGGAATAAAAAATGCAAAGACAGGAGATGTAAAGGAAGAAAAGGATACGCGGGGCGCTATAATGCTATGTTACGCAATAGGGATGCAGCGCGGTGCGGGAATGGGAACGACAACAGTATATGATGCTGAGGGCGTGCGGCGAGCAGACAGCAGCCTTGCGCTGTGCTACGGGACCAACGAGGGTATTGTAAAACGCTTTTGGCAGGCACGCGAAAAATATCTTGCAGATGCAATGCTGCCGCTGAAAGTGAAACTGAACATGCCTGTAAGCGAGATATTGAAGATAGACATGTACAAGCCGAAGTTGATAAACGGCATGAAAGCGCTGCTGTCGAGTTTCAAATATGAAACAGACAGAAAAGCAGTGAAAATTACGGAAGCAAATTTTTTGACGCTGTTCAGGCAGCAGCCTGAAACACAATTTGGTTATGGGTTTAACTTTGTTGAGCCTACCGAAACAGGCTATAATTATTTTTGGGTTAAGAAGAATAATGCTCAAGATATAATGAATGAATATATCATCAATTATGGCGATCATTATTATATAGGACATTTTTACCTGGGATACAACACGATAGCAGATCCGACAGATCCGCCGACACAGGCAGACTGGCTTACAGGAGGAGAATTTTTTAGACAGGCGGGCGAATATGGATATGCTGAGATTTGGTATTCGCCGGGTATATATACTGATGTTTTTGTCCAGCATTTTTCGTTTGATTATGATGTATGGTGGGAGGTAGGCAGGGTAGCGATATAATTTTTTCTTAAGATTATTTAACAAAAAAGATTTGGAAATATTTTGATATTAAAATTAATATCATTACCTTTGTGCTGTAATAATTAAATGAGTTGACAAATGAAATATTCTGAATTAGAAAAGAAATTAAAAAAGCAAGGCTGCTACTGGGTAAAAAATGGAAAACGACACCCAATTTGGTACAGCCCGAAGACAGGATTAAACTTTGAATTAAGTTATCATGGAAATGAGGAAGTAAAAATCGGAACATTAAAAGGAATCTTAAAAGCGGCGGGGGTTAAAGTCTAATTCCCCGCCTTTAAAAAAAGAATATAAATTATGAATAAAGTAAAAGCATTTATTGAACGCGGCGCCGACGGCACATACGGCATTTACATTGACTTGGAAGATAATACGTTGAATTACAATATCCATGGCGATGGCAAAACGATAGATGAAGCAATAGAAGATTTTAGACTCGGCTACGAAGAAATGAAAGAAACGTTTGCCGAAGAGAACAAGCATTTTGTAGAATCTGAATTTGAATTTTGCTATGATACGGCATCGTTTTTGCAATATTATACCAACTATTTTTCGATAGCCGGTTTATCGCGATTGACAGGCATACATCAGGGACAGTTGAGTCATTATGTTACAGGTAGAAGGAATCCAAGTAAGCGGACGATTGAGAAAATAGATAAATCAATCAGTCGATTTGCGAAGAATTTAGGTCAGGTTCAATTCGTTTAATTATTACAAAAAAAAACATTGTACCGACTTGCCCGCCATGTGCGGGCTTTTTCATTTTAAAATAACAATTAACAATTAACAATTAACAATTAATAATTAATAATTAATAATTAATAATTAATAAAATCTGGGTTGGTTGGCTACGCCGAACCCTTCGGGTTTCGCTACGCTCGCAATGACGTTTTATTACTGGATTGCTTCCTGCTTCGGGCTAATACCCCTCGCAGTTCGCAATGACGAACAGACATGACGCTGCTCGCAATGACGAATGGATAAATTTTTATTTATAATTTTCGAGAGTATATTTTCTTCCCTTGTTTTTCTTACCGTTTTCGCCTTTATTGCCTTTTCTGAAACAAAGGTATGTTCGGAGTTTTTTACGCAAGTAAAGGTCGAGCCATAAAATAATTTTAAAAAATCTCCACACTTCCAATTTTAGATGAATGTATGTGTTGGAGGTAGTATTTTTTAAAATTATTTTATTGGTTTTCAAAAAAATATCATTCGTTACTTATGGTTTATAATTATTTTAAAAGAAATTCATTTTACTGACTTATGATATTTTTATAAAAAACCTTGACTTTCTAAACTCCTACCTTTTTATGGTTTCAGAAAAGGCAATAAAGGCGAAAGCGGTAAGGGCATAAAAAAAAAGTCAAAAAATATGAAAATTATAAAGAAAAATATAGAAAAAACAACTTCGGCTCAGCAGACGAGCATAAAAAACAAAAGTCCTGCGAAGTAAAAAAATAAGGCAAGAACAGCAAGGGTTAACGCTACAGTATCCCCTCGATGACAAGGTAAAACATCGGGTTGAGTGTCAAAGATACCTAATTTCGCAAATAGCGATGAATAAATAAAGCATAGAAATTCAGACTTGTGAAAATGAATAAACAAATTATTAATGTATTAAAAATAACAAAGTTATGAGTACAAAAGAAAACAAGGGTACAAGTGTACCAAGTGCGAAGAGCGCGCAAAAAAATGTTACGGAAGTAACAGTAACGGAAGCCGCAAAGGTTGGCGGGGAAAAATCAATTACGGATTTGCAAAAAGAACTTGCGGAACGATTGAAAGAATTAAATTATAAAAAGAAGCTGGCTGATCATCGGGAAATTTTTCTACAAACCGATGCAAATCTGAAAGAGTTTCAAAAGGATTTGACAGCACAGTGCAAGGCTGGTGCATTTGAGGCGCAAACGGCACGCATCACATTTAAAGGAAGAGGGAAAGATAATTATCGGGATGAGGATATTTTTTCAATCTCAAATGTTGGATTGATTGTTAAATTTATTGATTTTCTGCGACAGGAAATTAAAACAAAAATTAACGAAATTGAAACGGAATTGATTTATTAATAAAATGGAACAGGCGGGGATGAATTATTGCCCCGCCTGTTATCAACAAATTTTGAAATTTTAAAATAGCATCCTGCTATTTCAGGATGCAAAGGTAATAAATATTTATAATTAAAAAAAAGGATAAAAAAATGAACACAAATAAGATTAACGAAAAACGCGCAGAATTAAAAGAATTAAGCAAACATTTACGAAATTTGGTAAAAGAGGGCGCATTTTACAGTATTAACGAAGGACTTAAAGAAGCGTATAAACATAGAGGCCATAAAAATCTTAACACGCTGAAACAGTGGAATAAATTAGGCAAATTCGTTAAAAAAGGCGAAAAAGCTCTATTGCTTTGGGGACAGCCGAAGCAAGTAAAGCGAGTAAACGAAGAAACAACCGAAGTAGATGAATTTGATTTTTGGCCTATTTGTTATGTTTTTTCTGATTTACAAGTAATTGACAAGGAGGGAAAGTAATGTATATTGTTTTATTGTTTGTTGGTAAGAGGCTTGTACGAACAGAAGAATTTAAATATTACGAAGACATGGCGGGCTTCGTACTTAAATATAGCGAACTGTACAGATGTGAAATTATTTTGATTTGAAAATTTTGAGGAAGTTCGTGCCTGCGAACTTCCTCAATTCTTTTAATTTTTAATTATTCTGTATTTTTTTCTGTTTATATAATTAATTGATTATCAATATCAATAAAAATATTTTTTTACTTTTAACCTTATTTAATGATAATAATTTGCATATATGTAAATAAGTATATATCTTTGTACAGTTAATTTATAATTTTAAAAAATAAAAAAAAATGACAACAAATTTTGAAAAGAAAGAAAAAATGATCGCCATGTTTTGGATACACGGCGGCGGCGGAAATCGCAGAAGGGTAGATTTTTGCGGATTTAAAGCAATTGATGAATGTGATGATTGGACTAATCACACATACATTAAGGATGAGGATGAAGATGGTAATCCGATTCCGGAAGAAGAACAGGAATTAACCAATTGCAGAGGAAATGTATTAATGGATGCCGAAGACTTGAAAACAGCACTTGAAACAGGTATCGGTACGCTTGACTTCGACAGCGATTATGACACGACTTACACGACTTATGTGTCGGATTTGTCGGAGGAAGAATTAATGATTATCGTAAAGGATGATTATCATCATCATACAGAATTTGAATTGACAGATGCGCTGCGGGAATATGGTTTTAGCGACGAGGAAATTGCGGTTGCAAATTATTTTAATGATTTTGAAGACCTGTTAGAGGTGAATGACTATATGAGTTATTACGAGATTGTCGATGCAAAGCCTGTTGGATTGGATAAGGATGATTATTTTGAGCGTAACGGTAAGTTTTATTATGAATTTGGTAAATTTAATGTGCATGAATTTGAATATTTTTTGAAGGATTCAAATAATAACGTAATTAGGCAGGGTTTTGTTGATGCTTTTTTAACTGAGGTTGGAATTGAAGAAACGGCAAAGTTTTTGTGTGAAGAGAATGATTTATGTCAGGGCATTGATTTGAGTGCGAGATTTTCGCATAAGAGATTTACGGAAGATAAAATCAGTAATTTTTTGGGCTTGCAGGGCGAAATAACCGATGCCGATGTTGAGGACGAAGGCGAACATTATTTTGATGTAAGTTTTTATTTTTCTCGTAAATATTTATTGCCGGAAGAAAATGAATAAGCCTAAGATTGGTGAGCCGTGTAACGGCTGCGGAATATGCTGTTTAACGCAGGTATGCAGAAATGGTGCATACCTGCTTAAACTTGTAAATGAACTTGGTGAGTTTGTCAGCGGTCGATGCCCTGCACTGGTACAGCGTGATGGACGGTTTTTTTGCGATATAATTTTAAATCCGAAAAAGTATATAAAACAGTCGAAATATCCTGCTGCTGTGTTAAGTCGTAATTTTGGGATTTTAACAGGCGCAGGGACTGGCTGCGATGAACTGCTTGAGAATGACAGCGAGGAGGAAGAAATGAAACTTGCTGCGATTGTTGATAGATATAAATCGGATAAGGAATTGCAGCGCAAGGCAAAGATTGCGCTAAAAGTAATACATAATTTAGACTTTTAAGAAAATGGGAAAAAAAGAATTAAATATTGTTGACGTACTGAATGCTATATCAAGTATAATGTCGAATGTTGAACTTGCAAAAGAAGCTGACATTAATCAAATTATAATCGGACATTATAAATCGGGCATCCAGAAAATGAGCAAAAAGCGTGAAATTCATATTATTGATAGTATTAGACGTATTGCGATGCACAAGATAAAGAACGCTGAAGAAATTTTAAAACTTACTGAAAAATGGAAAGATTTGTATTGATAAAGAAAGAGGAAAGCTGGCTTTGCATTGACATGGAGAATGAAATGTCGTGCGAGTTTGCACCGCACAAATTAAATGAAACGCAGAAGTTTCAGTTTTTGAGAGAAAATATGGATACAAATGTCATGGCGGTAGCCCGATGGTGTCGCGAGATGGGGGATTGGCTATCAGCCAATCATTATGATAAGGTTTTTTAATTAATAAAAAAAATAAATAATGGAAGATTTTTTAGATACGGCAGGGACTGTCGCAACGTTTTTTTGCGTATGTTTAATATTCAGCCTTATTTTTAAGAAGAAAGAAGAATATGGTCCACTGTACGCAATACATAACTGGGATTTC
>JAISYZ010000211.1 GCA_031269545.1 Prevotellaceae bacterium | reverse complement strand
CTATCTTCCATAATTATTATTAGTGATTCCAATTATCGGGTACAAATGTATAAAAAAATATCATAATTCTGCTTTAACGTATTTATATTGCACGCATCTTGGTCATTTCCGCGTATGATGGAATGACAGGGAATAAAAGTTAATAACGTGTAAATAATTATGAATTTACAAATAAAAATCAACCAACAAAAATCAAACTTAGTATTTTATAGGGAAAAACCGATTTTTTTCTTCAATTTTTAAGCCCAATGTAAACAACAAAATTTGGAAGAAATAGAAAAAAGTTTTGAACTTTACCCTTTATCAACAAAAAGTTAATAAAAATTATAATTACTTTTGTACCATAAAATTACAAGTAAAAACAGATGTTAATAACTAAATATTATAAAGTACCGTTATTTAACAAGTTAAAAAACAAATTTTTGAAGAAAAACTTTTCAGACTTTTCAACAGAACATATTCATATTCATTAATTTTTAAAAGATTTAAAATATAAATAATAATAAAATATGGTTGATAAAATTCTTGAACGAAAATCACGTAATCAAATTCGCTAGTTCTAGTTATTGTAACTGTTCAGCCCCAAATTTACTAATAAATATCGAATAAACATTTTTTTGAAAAGGAAACAAGGTGTTATTAGTAGAGAACTCAAGCGAAACAGCCATAAGCGGGGCTATTCCGCACGCTTGGCGCAGGAATACGCCGATGAACGCAAGGAACGTTTCCGGCGAAAACGCAGCTTTACCGACAGCATCCGCAAGAAAGTTGTCAAAGAACTGACGGAAGAACAGTGGTCGCCCGAACAAATCGTTGGCAGAGCGAGGAGAGATGGGATACCGATGGTAAGCCACGAGCGTATCTATCGGTTTATCAGGGAAGATAAAAAGAAAGGAGGAGCGCTCTATAAACATATCCGACACAGACTCAAACACCGAAAGAGACTTGTGGGCGGAAAGAAGGTAATCATACCAGAACTTTAGTGACGGCGATATTAATCTTTTTCAATCCAAAATTAACAGAAGACCAAGAAAATTACTTAACTTTGATGCGCCTATAGAATGGTTTTATAAAAAAGTTGCATTGGTTACTTGAATCTGCGTCTGGAAAATTTTTAACCCTTTTTTTGCATTAATTAAAAAATTGTTTAACTTTGCACCCAAAGTATAAAACAATAATTTTTTTTGCCTATGGGCTAATAAAAGCGTAGAAATACGCACAATTTGAAGACATAATAAAATAGCATCAAGCTTTATTCTTGCTATCAGAAAAATTTAGCGATTTAATGAATGCATGCATAGAATAAGTTGAAATGTTCACGTAAAAGCGTGAACTTGACTTATTTTCAGCATGCAAGGTTACGCTAAATACCACTGATAGCGGGAAACAGTTAAGTTTCACGCTTTTTTATTGTCCAAAACTCAAAAAAGTATTTTCTAAATCAATAAATAAATCGAATAGCAAAAAATCTGTTTAAGGAACGGATGTAAAACAAAAAAAGATGAAAAACATTCTAACAATTGGCGTAATTACATTGTGTACGGTGGTTTTATTTACTGCCGTTCCGCAAACTGCGGCAGCGCAATTAACTAAGAAGCAGGAGAAAACCTTGCAAAAAGAGCGGGACAAAGAGTACAAAAAGAAAATCACAGAGTACAAAAAAGAAGGCTGGAAATTGGCAGGCGGCTCACGGACCATTGAAGTAGCTTTGCTCGAACATTATGCAAAAACTGCTGACCCAAAAAACAAAGAATTTATCGGCGATGTATCTCAATGCAAATCCATTAACGTTTGTCGTCAAGCGGCGTTGAATAATGCGCAAAACCGCTATGCCTCGTTGGCAAGTTCTAACATCAAAGGACGGATAGGATCTCTTTTAAGGGCTGACGCCAATCGCCCTGAAATTGAAGTTGATAAAGTGATTGCCGCCTACGAACGATCGGTACAAGCCGACATTAGCGGTGTATTGGCAGAAAGTTACTCCATTGCAAAGGAAAACGGCGACGGCACAAAAACTTTTCAGACCATCTTTATTGTCAATGAAGAAGATGCTGCCTCGGCGCGAACAAGGGCAATGGAAAAATCATTGAAAGAAACGAAAATTACGATCGAAGAAGCCGAAGAAATATCAAAATTTGTACGGGAAGGTTTTAATATTGAATAAAGATGAAAAAAGCCGCTTTTTTCATAGTGTTTCTAACGGCTTGGCTTGCTCTTTCAGCGCAAACGGCGCCCGATTGGCTCGAAGGCGATTGGCGTAAAATGATGTATCCGGACACGAATTTTTTCACCGGCTTTTCGGAATATATTGTAGAACAGGGAAAAACCATACAACAATGTACCGAACAAGCAAAAATGCAGGCGCAAGCCGACCTTGTGGGGCAAATCCGCTTGAATATCCAATCGCAAACGCAAAGCAAAACAGTGGCGCAAACTGTCAACGGACATTACAATGAGGCGGAAAGTTTTGCCAACCAAACCGCTACGCAGACTACTGCCGAAATTGTCGGAATGAATACCGAAACGTATTTCGACAGGCAGGAAAAGACTGTTTATGCTTTTACATACGTTAATAAACACGAGTTAATCGGCTACTATAAAGTTCATTTATCGTTGCATCTACAGCAGGCGGAAAGCATAATAAAAACTGCCGAACAATTAGAAATCGCAGGCGAAAAGGCAAAAGCCCGAAAACAATGCGAAGACATTCTTTCGCTTTTAGAAAAAATCCGCTCCATTCAGGATGTACTTATTGCACTCAATGGTACAGCAAACACAACCACTCTAAAAGTCCCCGAAACCGGGCAAATGCGACAAAACATTACGCAAATGCAGGCGCGATTAGCGCAGGCAGTGTATCTGTATGTGGAAAGCAACGAAAGTCTGTTCGGGCAACGGGTGGATATTACGACAAATAAACTCAAAGGCGAATTAACTGTCAATGGTTGCAGTTTTGTAGATAATGTATCAGAAGCGGATTTCGTGTTGAAAATCAATGTTACAACCCGCAATGTGGAGGGTAACTCCGATTTTGTGTTCTGCTACGCCGATACAATCGTATCGCTCTTCGACACGCGCAAACAAAAAACGGTGTATAGCGACAGTATTTCCGAAAAAAGCGGCTCCAATTCGCAGGATAAAGCGGCGCGTAAGGCAATGGAAAATGTTGCCACTAAAATAGTAGAAAAATTAAAAACTTGGATAAATTAAATTATGACAAAAATGAAAGGTATATTATTCTCAATGTTCTTGGCAATAACTATTTTATCGTTGCAGGCAGAAGACAAAAAAGTGGCGGTGTTCGATCCTGCAGGAGATGTAACAAGTTCCATCAGGGAAGTTGTACGCGAAGAAATCAGTTCGGTTATTGTGAATATCGAAGGATACAGCGTTTTAGAACGAACCTTGATAGACAAGGTATTGGAAGAGAATAAATTCCAGCAGGGCGGTTTGGTTGATGGCGTGCAGATTGGTGAAATCGGCAAGAAAATGGGCGCAAACTATGTGCTTGTCAGCAGTATTACCGCAATGGACGACAATTATTATATATCCTGCAAATTGATTGAGGTTTTCACAGCTAAAATCGAAAAGCAGAAAACCGCTCGCACCACGCAGGGAGTAAACGACTTGATAGATGTTGCGCAGGGAGTTGTAAAAACAATGTTCGGGCAGGAAACGAACTTGCTGCAAAATTCACAATCATCCGCTCCGCAATCTCCTCCATCCGTTTCGCAAAATACATCTTTTTCACAGTCAGACGGAAAAGAGATCGTTTTTTCCTGTGAAAAATTTCCTCCATTAGCAAATTCTAAACAATTAGAAGGTCAAGTAGAGGTTTTATTAGATGGAGAAAAAATATGGGCAGGCGGCACTGACGGATTTTTCATTAAAATCAAAGACCCAAAGCCGGGTGTCCGCATCTTGCAGGTAACGGTAAAAGCTGTTGTTAAAGAAGGACAAAAATTAAAAGTACTCTTGCGTGGAACCTTTGAAAGCGGAAATGAAGTGCCAATGCCAGGAGGTTCCGGCGGAACATTTAAAATCAATACACAGGAAAAAGATTATTATGAACTTCAAACAAATATATGGAATTTCAAAGTAAAACTTAAAAAATAATCCCTAAAATTAAAAAAATGAAAACAAAAATTATTCTTGCTGTTACAATATTTTTAAGCAGCATTGTCTTAATGGCACAAGCACAAGACAAAAAAGTAGCGGTGTTCGATCCCGCAGGTGACGTAACAAGTTCCATTAAGGAAATTGTACGTGAGGAAATCAGTTCGGTAATTGTGAATACCGGAGGTTATACCGTACTCGAAAGAGCATTGATTAACAAAGTATTGGAGGAAAACAAAATGCAGCAAAGCGGTTTAGTCGATGATACGCAAATCAGCGAAATCGGTAAACGTATGGGTGCTAATTATGTGCTTGTAACAAGCGTAACTTCGCTCGGAACGAACTACTACGTTTCTGTAAAAATGATAGAAGTGCTTACCGCCAAAATCGAAAAACAGAAAACCGCCCGTACTACGCATGGTGCAAACGACTTGATAGATGTTGCACAGAAAATGGTAAAAGATATGTTAGGTACAATAACTGTGGCCGAAACGAAACCGACTGTTACCGAGAAACCAGTACAGGCAATTGTTGCAGAAAAACCGGTAATTGCACAGCAACCTCAACATTACGGCACAGTAACTGCGTCAAAAACCAAAGTTTATCTGAATGGATCGCCTCTGAGCAAATATCAGACCAGACAGATGCTGGCTGTTAATCCGGAATCTCTGAATTATTATAATTCCGGTTTAAGAACAAATGCTTGGGGGAAAGGGCTTGTAATAGGCGGTTATGTGATTGGAGGAATTGGATTGTTGGGAATGAGCTTTGATGACTATGATAGTTATGTATCAATGACGTCAATGGGCGTAGGATTGTTGATCGGCGGATATTGTCTTAAAGCCTCAGCTAAAAAGAAAGTCAGAACGGCGGTAGAAAGCTACAACGGCTCACACAAAAGCACTGATGTGAAGTTGAATTTCGGATTCACAAAAAACGGCATAGGCTTGGCAATCAACTTTTGAAAGAATATTACAAGTGCGGCAAAGTCAATAGGCCCCTTCGCTAAACAGGTAAAATTAAGAACCGGAGAACGGATAAAAGTCGGACTTTTTTTTGTTTTCCGGTTTTCTTTTGTTTTTTGCCGTCATTGAAGTGTAAAAGTGTAGATTATCCCTGTTTTCAGGGTGCAGGAAGTCAGGGAGTGAAGTGATTCGCCCCCTTTCTTCTTTTTGGTCGGTAAGTGTCTACGCTGTCTTTTTTTGTTCCTTCGGTTGCTGTCTTGCGGCCAGTCTGACGGCATTGGCCGTATGGATTCCGAAGAGTATCCACAGTATTTCGGCTTCCTCCGTCCTTGCCTTAATCTTTCTCAGGTTGTAGTGCTCCTTTTCCGTTCCGAAACTTCCCTCCAGGCGGGTTGACCGCTCTTTGGACAACAGCGACCTGAGTTTGCTCCTCTGTTTCTCGTCACAGGCTTTCCTGCCCTTGCGCACAAAACCGGTATAGATGGGGGATGGAGATGAGGAACAGTATGTTCTTGTCTTGTTGGTTCCATAGATCGCATCGGCTGCAAAATGGGTGATTTTTTTGCGGTTGCGGCTGAAGTTCATGTAACGTTTGCGGATTTCATTATACTTGCTGCGGGGACACCGTAGCTTCAACTTCCTTGACAGGTCAACTATCCGCCCATAGATCCATTCGATGGATTCCCATAGCAACTTTTCATTGGAGGGATAACGCAGAAGGCTCTCGTAACAGGTGGCGTCGGCCATGACCACGTGTAAATCTTGCATCAACGGTTTCCATGTACGGGCCACTTCCTTCTGGAAACGGTCGATATCCAGTTTACCGGCCAGCTCGCACCGGATCTTGCTGACCAGTTTGGTATCCCGGATCCCTCTTCCCTGACGGATAAAGATACCGCAGAAGAGCTGGAAGTAGATACTGCCGTTGATTTGCTCGGTGAGTTTCCTGTCCGACAATCCCGTGTAACTCTTCAATACCATCAGGGCTATTTTGCCTTCGGGACTGAAAAAACTCTTGCGTCCCGTCCCACTCGCCTTCAGCCCAAAGCGTTTAGCTATGAATGAAAAAGGGAAAAGCGAATGCAGGCGACCCAGTTCACTCGACTCGAACCCCGAACGGTATAGAGATAAAAGTTCACTCAACATGGATTGGATATTTTTATTTTACGGTAAAAAACACTAATTTTGTAAAAACAATTTATTGAACGTAAATTATGAATTACAATAAGAACTTGCTCAAATGCGTAACGAATGGAACAGAGATATTTATTAGATACAATGGAAGAAAATTAAAACATGTCTAACAAAAAATTAGAAAAAGCAGGATTTCTGAATATTCCTGTCCCCAAAGACATTGATTTGGTTGAGACGATAAAAGATTTAAAAAAAGAAAAAAACGCTATTATTTTGGCTCATTATTATCAAGAGTCTGAAATTCAGGATATTGCTGACTTTGTTGGCGACAGTCTGGCGTTGGCGCAGTGGGCGACCCGGACGGATGCGGACATTATTGTATTGTGCGGCGTTCACTTTATGGGAGAAACGGCCAAAATTCTTTCCCCTGAGAAAAAGGTGTTTGTTCCCGATTTAAATGCAGGCTGTTCGTTAGCAGACAGCTGTCCGGCCGGCGAATTTGAAGAATTTATCAAACAGCATCCCGGACACACGGTAATTTCTTACGTGAATACGACGGCTGCCGTGAAAACTTTAACTGATGTAGTGGTTACTTCTACAAATGCCCGCCAGATTGTGGAAAGTTTTCCCCCTGAAACGAAGATTATCTTTGGACCCGATGAGAATCTTGGAAATTACATAAACAGCCTTACCGGTCGAAATATGGTACTCTGGAAAGGCGCTTGTCATGTACATGAACAATTTTCTCTGGAAAAAATACTGGCCTTGAAGGCAAAACATCCCGATGCATTGGTTTTGGCGCATCCCGAATGTAAAACCGTGATATTGAAAATTGCCGATTATGTAGGTTCTACGAGCGGTTTGTTAAAATTTTCCACTCATTCGCCAAGTAAAAAATTTATTGTTGCAACCGAATCGGGAATTTTGCATAAAATGCAATTAAGCAATCCCGGTAAGATTTTTATTCCGGCTCCCCCGAATGACGCTACTTGCGCTTGCAACGAATGTAATTTCATGAAATTGAATACTTTGGAAAAATTGTACAATTGTCTGAAATACGAAGTGCCGGAGATATTTATTTCGGAAGAAATACAATGGAAAGCGGTCAAACCGATTCAAAAAATGTTGGAGATTTCGGAAAAATTAGGATTGTAGAGAATTATAATTCTTCTGATGTACTTTTTGCGCTGTTCTCTTTTATCAAAATATATTTAAAAGCTAAAGAAGATCGCGGACAAATCTTCTTTGCTGTTTATTTATTATTAACTGTTCATTCAAGAAGACGAATCGTTTTTTCTTTTTTTGAAATACTTGATAATTATATCTATAGGAAAATCGCCTTCTTTAAACAATTTGGGGTATCTCGGAACAATAAATTTACGCATAAATTCTCCCGCGATTCCGCCCGCGATTCCACCTAAAATGATGCCTATAATAGCTTCCTTACAGTTCATAATGATTAAAATAAGCCGGAAATCCAACCACCTAATTTGGGCACAATGCCACTTGAGCTTTCTTTAATTTATTTTTTTGCAAAATTAATCATTTTTTTGATGTGTAAGCATTACTATTGAATTTTTTGTAGTATAAAGATATTGTTTTCCCGACAAAAAAAAGCAAAATATTTATGAGAAGTTGGAAATTTCGGAGAAATCAGGATTGTAGAGAGCTATAATCTTGATTTTTTTTGATGTAATATTCCCATAACAAATTGATTCTGAAAATCCCTACAGGCAAGTCGGTTGTTGATTTTTCCAGATTTTCCCTGCGGATAGCTTTGTAATTCTTTTTTTGTTTAGC
>JAISYZ010000055.1 GCA_031269545.1 Prevotellaceae bacterium | reverse complement strand
TGCTGATATGATTTATAATATATTGCTTTCATGCGATTTACCTGTGGCTTTAATATAAATTGGATGTTAAAAAATTTTTCAGGAAATATTAAAAAACAATGGATAACTGATAATTATTCGTTTCGTTATTCATTGTTATTTGTTAATTAATTTACTAATTTTGTGCTGTAAAATAAATTTATATATGAAAAATACATTAGTAATAATTTTGTCTGTGTCAATATTGGCTGGATGTTCAGGCAATACGGGCATTGACGGAAAGGATAATCCAAAAGGGCATATTACAGTTGGATATTTACCATCGTGGAAAATGCCGTATAATCCGCAATTGGAAAAAATTACCCATTTGAACCTTGCATTTGGCAAAGTAAATTCCGATGGTTCGCTTGACGTATCCAGAATAGGCGTCTTTGCAGACTGTATTGTCAATGCACACAATCACAATGTAAAAGTATTGCTTTCCATTGGCGGCGGCGGTTCCGAAAGTTTTTCGGAAGCCATATTAAATATCGAAAAGAGAAAAAATTTAACGGATAATCTGATTAAAGCCATAAACGATTTTAATCTGGACGGCATTGATATAGATTTTGAAGAATGGGACGGCGGACAAAATGGCGCAAGTCCGACAGATTTGTTAAAACGCGATGCTTTGGAAAATTTGTATAAGGAGCTGCGCAGGGAATTAGGAAATGAAAAACTTATCACTGCTGCTGTAAGCGCCAGTTGGGATAATGGGGGCTGGGGTTTTTATAACTGTTTTAGCAATACCATGCATCAATATTTGGATTTTGTGAGTTTGATGCTTTACGATGAAACAGGTCCATGGTCGGGAACCAGCGTAGGACAGCACGCTACGTGGAACTATTTCGAAAATTCGATAAATCACTGGTTGAATAATAAAAACTTGCCAAAAAACAAATTAGTCGCAGGAGCGCCTTTTTATGGATATTTATTCAAATCGACCAATAGTGCCGAAGGTGCAGAATCCGTTGCCTACCGTGATATTTTGATAAATTATCCAAATCAGGATGCACATCTCAAAGACAACATAGGTTTGTTGTATTACAACGGTATGCAAACAATGCAAAACAAAGCAAAATATATTGTCGATAACGATTTGGCGGGAATAATGATTTGGGAACTTTCGCACGACACGGATATTGCCGATAAAAGTCTTTTGAATGTAATTTACGAAACATTCAAATAGAAAATTAGTCAATCGAATGTGTAAATTTGCAGCAAATTTGACTTGGCATATTATATGGAACGATTACTTAAACAGTGTGGAATGAGGTAAAATTAATTGACAGCCTTATGATTTTCACAAATTATTTTTACAGTAGCACAGGGCATATTTTGTTATGGGAGCGGAAAAAACGGCTGCTGTAAGTATTGCCGAAACATTTGCTATATCAACAAGTTCTCCGTTGGGATAAAGTATTTTTATATTTTCGCTTTTCGGCGTATATGCTTTTGTCGAAACGGATTCGTGGCTTACAAAATAATCAACTTCACTGTCGGGAATGTTCAAAGCCGATTTTGTTTTTTGCCGTATTGCTTCTATATTTTCGGGATCGAAAGGTTTGTCGGAAAGCCGACAGCGAAAAAGTTTGCGATTTATCAGCATTTTGCAAAGTTGCGACAGCACAAAATCTTCATGCAGACACCATACTTTTATTGCCGATTCAATATCACAATCGGTTAGATTGACAAAATGTTCGAGAGGTAATTCGTCGTCGAAGTATTTTCTAAATTCGTCAAGAGTTATAGAATTCTTTAAAAAGAATTGCAAGGCAGGAGTAGCAAAAAGGTTTTCGCCTTTATGCGAAAGTTCTTTTGCCCGCCGTAAAATATTGACAAGTATCTTTTCGGCAGCCAGCACCGTTTTGTGTAAATAAACCTGCCAATACATTAAATGTCGCGAAATTAAAAACTTTTCTATCGAATAAATTCCTTTGGCTTCGACAACAAGTTCGTCATCTACTACGTTAAGCATTTTTATTATTCTTCCCAAACCAATCATTCCTTCGGCAACACCCGAAAAAAAACTGTCGCGGCTTAAATAATCAAGCCTGTCAACATCAAGCTGGCTCGAAACCAACTGATGCAAAAACTTTTTGTGATATGTATTGTTGAAAATTGCAATAGCCAGATACAAACGTCCGTCCGTTTGCATGTTTATTTCGTGCATGAGTATAGCCGAAATTTCTTCGTGTCCGACATCTTCGCTTATTATGCTGTGTTCGAGCGAATGGCTGAAAGGTCCATGACCAATATCGTGCAAAAGAATTGCGCAAACGGCGGCTTCGCTTTCTTCGTCTGTGATTTCGCAACCTTTCGAACGCAAAACGTCTATAGTCTGCATTATAAGATACATCGCTCCAAGCGCATGTTGAAATCTGTTGTGGCAAGCACCGGGATATACGAGATACGAAAGACTGAGTTGCTTAATGTTGCGCAAACGCTGAACATAGCGATGTTCTATCAACTCGGAGGCAAGGTTCGACGGTATATTGATAAATCCGTGAACGGGATCGTTTACTATTTTTTGCTTGTAATTCATAAACGTATATGATTTACAAAGATAGCATAAAATCCTCAATTACACGCAAACGAATAAAATGTTTTACAAAACTTGCAGGGGAAACGATACAAAAAATCTTTTCGTTCAGCAATGAAAATGCTGACAATGAACAGGAATAATTGACAAACAGGCAGTAAAAACCAACTGACAGCCTGATTTTGTTGTTCGTTGCTTTGTGGTTTACATAAATCATGGTCAAATGTCATAGAAGTTGTGCTGTAACGTGATTATTACTTATATAGCGTACCAAGTAAACCTTTTCTCCGTTGTTTGCATAAATATTGAAGAATACATACCATTGTGTCTGCTTATTCTTTGGAAAAACAGCATAAAACATATCTTTTCCATACCTGTCAAAATGTGAAGGAGCGATCTTTTTTACTCTGATTGGCAAGGTATTCGCTATATTGTTAAATAAATCCTCTGCGTACTGTATTGCTGTTTCTTCAAATCCGAAATAATCATTTTTGTACAGGATTTCCGCAAGTTCTTTGAAATAATAACGAACTTCAGGTAAAAATAACACTCTCATTATTTGTTGTTTGAGTACATTGATTGAATATCGGATTTTATCCCGATTAATAATTCGTCTACTGTTATTGCACGGGACAAGTCTGCGTCAGGAATGTGCGACAGTTTCGACAGCACAAAAGTATCTGTTTTGCCTCTTTGGATTACAATTGTTTCCGTAGTTGCCAAATCAAGGTATTTTTTAATGTTGTTGCGTAATTCCGCCGAACTGATTACTATCATGTCGTATAAATTTTGATTTACAAAGATAGCATAAAATCCTCAATTACACACAAACGAATAAAATGTTTTACAAAACTTGCAGGGGAAATATGCATGTTTTTTTTCAATAGCAATGCATGTCAATAAAAATAATTCATGTTTTAATAATAGTTTTTTATCCTGTGTAACGTGAATTATTAATTGTTTTTGTACCTTTGCGGGCAAATTTCAAAAGACGATAATGGAAGAAACCAATTACCAAACAGCCAAAGAATTAGGCTTATTGCCCGAAGAGTTTGACAAAATAAAGGAAATTCTCGGCAGAACGCCAAATTTTACCGAACTCAGCATCTATTCAGTGATGTGGTCGGAGCATGCATCATATAAAAATTCGATAAAATGGCTAAAAACTTTGCCTAAAAAAGGCAAACACGTTTTAGCCGAAGCGGGAACAGAAAATGCCGGACTTGTTGACGTTGGCAATGGTTATGCCTGCGCTTTCAAAATAGAATCGCATAATCATCCTTGCGCCGTCGAACCTTATCAGGGCGCGGCAACAGGCGTGGGCGGAATAAACAGGGACGTTTTTACAATGGGCGCCCGTCCTGTTGCACAACTCAATTCTTTGCGTTTCGGCAATCTCAAATCAGACAGAACAAAATGGCTGCTCAAAGGCGTTGTAAAAGGAATTGGCGATTACGGAAATGCTTTTGGCGTTCCTGTTGTTGGCGGCGAAGTGTTTTTTGACGACTGTTATAACATGAATCCTTTGGTAAATGCGATGTCGGTAGGTTTGGTGCGCAAAGAAAATACTATTTCGGCTATTGCCAAAGGAACAGGAAATCCCGTATATATAGTAGGCTCATCGACAGGAAAAGATGGAATTCACGGCTCTACCTTTGCTTCGGCTGACATTACCGAAGATTCGGCTAATGATATTCCTTCTATTCAGGTTGGCGATCCGTTTATGGAAAAACTTCTTCTCGAAGCAACTTTGGAACTTAATAAAACCGATGCCGTTGTTGGTATGCAGGATATGGGTGCGGCAGGGATTATCTGTTCAACATCCGAAATGTCGGAAAAAGGCGGTTGCGGAATGAAAATTTATCTCGACAAAGTTCCTCTTCGTCAAAAAAATATCGAAGCATGGGAAATCCTTCTTTCCGAATCTCAGGAACGCATGCTTGTTGTTGTTGAAAAAGGTAAGGAAAAAACAGTAGAAGATATTTTCAGAAAATGGGACTTGGCTTGTTCAATAATAGGCGAAGTGATTAACGAAGACCGTTTACTGTTTCATTATCACGGCAAACTGGTTGCCGATGTTCCAGCATCGACTCTTGTGCTTGGAGGCGGAGCGCCCGTTTACGACAGAGAATATAAAGAACCTGTATATTACAGCGAATACAAAAAGTTTGATATAAAAAATGTTGCTCAACCCGAAGATTTAAAAGCAGTTGCGATGACGATTATATCAAATCCCAACATCGCATCAAAACGCTGGATTTACGAACAGTACGATACAATGGTAGGCACAAAAAACATGAGTACCAACAAACCTTCGGACGCGGCTATTGTGAATATAAAAAAAACAGACAACGCTCTTGTTCTCACAACCGATTGCAATTCACGCTACGTGAAAGCCGATCCCGAAACAGGCACAATGATTGCTGTTTCCGAAGCCGCGCGAAATATCGTTTGTAGCGGAGGCGAGCCTTGCGCAATAACAAATTGTTTGAACTTCGGCAATCCTTATAATCCCGAATCATACTGGCAGTTTGTAGGTGCAATAAAAGGAATGTCGCGTGCCTGCGAACATTTCGGTACGCCGGTTACAGGCGGTAATGTCAGTTTTTATAATCAGTCAAATATAGATGGAAAAACAGAATCGGTAAATCCTACGCCTGTAATAGGCATGTTGGGACTTCTGAAAAACAGAGAAAATCAAATGACGCTTGCTTTCCGCAAAAGCGAAGATGCAATATTTCTGTTGGGAAAATCGGTTGAAGATATTGCTTCGTCCGAATATCTTTATTCATATCATAAAATTACCGCTTCGCCTGCTCCGTATTTTAATATTGATGAAGAATACAGTCTGCATCAAACTGTACAGCAACTTATAGCAAACAAACTCATTTGCAGCGCTCACGATGTTTCGGATGGAGGATTGTTTGTAACATTAATTGAATCTGCCATGCCTTTGAATTCAGGTTTTGATATAACGACTGATGAAAAAATTCGCAAGGATGCATTTTTGTTTGGCGAAGCGCAGGGTAGGGTGGTAGTTTCGGTTGATACAAAAAATATTGATTTGTTTCTTGATTTCGTAAAATCGCAAAATCTGCCCTGCTCTAAAATTGGAAACGTTACTGAGTCTGAGGTAATCGTTGATAAAGAATCTTTCGGCAAAATATCCGAAATTAAACAAATATATGATACAGCAATCGAGCAAATAATGGAAAACAGTTAAATCTCGACAAAATGTGTTTTATTGAATAATTGATAATCAGTTATTCCTTAAAAAGTGATTTTTGCAGAAACAAATGTTTTGTTTGACCGGTTTGAAAATGTCTGTTTATTAATTTTTGTATCTTTTGTTGAGTTGTTGGTACTGAATACCATTAGTTTATATGCATTGCTAAACTGTTTTATTCATTTATAAAAATTTCCAGTTCGGAGTATAAATTTTGTGTCGGCAGTCCCATAACGTTAAAGTATGAGCCTTCGATTTGCGTCAAGCCTGTAAATCCTATCCATTCCTGAATGCCGTAGGCGCCTGCCTTGTCGTAAGGTTTATAATTTTCGATATAAAAATCTATTTCTTCATCCGAAAAAGCCTTAAAACGCACAGTTGATGTCGCCACAAAATTTCGCATTTTCGTTGCCGAGCGCAGGCATACGCCGCTAAGAACTTCGTGCGTGTTATTTGATATTGCTTTCAACATTCTGCGAGCATCGGTTTCATCTTTTGGTTTTCCAAACATTTCGCCGTTACACCAGACTATTGTGTCAACGGTTATCAGAATATCGTTGTCGTTGAGTTTTTCCGTATATGAATCTGATTTTTTTCGTGCAATCCATGCAGGAATTTCATTTTTATTCAAATCGCATGGATACGATTCGTCAATATCCGATAATTTTGTCTGGGTAAAGTTCAATCCGAGTTCGCGCATCAATTCCACTCGGCGGGGCGATTGCGATGCAAGGATTATGTTATATTTTTTTATATCTTCTAACAGCATGATTTCGTTATTCGCTTTTGATTTTATTTGCGTTTGTATTCCATTTTCCCTGTATTTTCATTACCTGTTCAATCACATCTCTCACACAGCCTTTGCCTCCGTCGAATGATGATATATAGTTTGCAGCATTTTTTACTTCGGGAACGGCATCCGCCGGACAGCACGATATTCCGCAAGTCTGCATCACTTCAATATCGGGAATATCATCGCCCATAAACAAAACTTCGTCGGGGCTGATATTGCGGCGAATACAAAATGCCGTAAAATCCTGAATTTTATTTTCCGACAGCAAAAAAATATCTTCAACGCCCAAATCTTCAAAACGATGTTTTATTGAGGCAGCAACGCCTCCCGTAATAATTGCTATATGATAGCCGTTCAATACCGCCTGACGCACGGCATAACCATCTTTGGCGTTATAAATTCTTAAAAAATATCCGTTATTGTCAACCAGCAACGAACCATCCGTAAAGACTCCATCAACATCAAAGGCAAATGCTTTTATTTTGTGTAAATTGATTTTGTAATTCGACATATTTTACTTTTTACGTTTATGATTTGCCAAAGATATAAAAATAATTTGAGATTGAATAAATATGATTTTACCTTGCCCGGTGTAAAAATGTGAGATTAAAAAGAAAAAATTAAAATTTCCGGATTGCCTCAGCCTTCGTTCCTCACGCCTCGCAAAGACACGCTTCGTATCATTATTATTTGTTAATTATTCATTATTAAGTCGTTTGTTTATTTGTCAAATCAACAAAAAATTGACCATTATCTTTCTATTAATTCTTGTTTGCTAATGATTTTGTGGTAACTTTGCAGATAATCATAAAATAAATGAAGCGTAAAGAACGATACGGTAAAATATTAGAATGGTTTCAAAAAAACGTGGCTTTTGCCGAATCTGAACTGCGTTACAAAAATCCTTACGAATTGCTGGTTGCAGTGATATTGTCGGCACAGTGTACAGACGTTAGAGTGAATATTGTAACACCCGATTTTTTCAAAAAATATCCAAATTCCAAACTGTTGGCAAAAGCAAATGGCGAAGATGTTTTTGAATTAATTCGTTCAATATCATATCCTAACAGCAAAACCAAGCATCTTATAGCAATGGCACAAATGCTCGAAAATGATTTTGGCGGCATTGTTCCCGACAATGTTGACGACTTGCAGAAATTGCCGGGAGTCGGCATAAAAACGGCAAATGTTGTAGCTTCGATAGTTTACAGCAAACCTGTAATTGCTGTAGATACTCATGTTTTTCGAGTTGCACATCGCACAGGTTTGGTTGATGAATCCGAAAAAACACCTGAAAAAGTTGGAAAAGAATTAGAAAAAAATATTCCCGAAAAACTTCGCGCCATTTCGCATCACTGGCTTATTTTGCACGGAAGATATGTTTGCACTGCACGCTCTCCGCACTGTTTCGACTGCGGAATTAACATCTATTGCAGATATTTTGAGAATAAATAGGCTATCATTATAAAATTGTCAATTGATTTACTGTATTGCTTCACTTCGTTCGCAAATGATACGCTAAAAACCAAGGGCGAAAAACCTTAGCCATTAAGTTATTAATTGATTAACCGTTAATCACTAATATGTTTATCTCTTAATTCTTAATTGTTTATTTATTTTAACCGCAAAGAACGCAAAATCGCCGTTTCAAATCAAAAAAATCGCAGTTCAGACAAATGACAACCAACCAACCAAATCCCCCATTTTTTAACACTTCTCAAAAATTTTTTTTTGACTTATAATTTATATTATAGGTCAAATTTTTCTGTCCACAAAGTTATATGATTATTGTAATATTTGCAAATCGTATGTCTGTCAATAACTCGTTGATAACCTGTTGATAAAATTTACAATATATTATCTTCCTGTGATTTACATGCGCCTATAATATAAATTATAAGTCAAGGTTGCAAAAAAGATTAATATTAATAAAAATGCAGACAGTCAAAAAAACGTTTTATAACTCTTTAACAAAAAGGGCAAATTT
>JAISYZ010000045.1 GCA_031269545.1 Prevotellaceae bacterium | reverse complement strand
TAGAAAGATAATTGCCGCCGATATTTTCGCGCGAAGCATTGCCGATGACATGAAAAACTGTCGGCAACTCGCGCGACATGCATGTGTCTGCGTTTCTTTCTACTAATATTCTGTCCCTGACGGGACAGCAAGCATCATCAAACCTAACAGATTTCCGAAACCTGTTAGGTTTAAAATGTCTGTTTATTAATTTTTGTATCTGGAAATTTTACCTTTTAAGGAGCGACTATTTATTAATAGATAATTATTAATGAAAATCAGGAGAAGAAATTTCAAGGTTTTGCGCAATACGAATTCAAACCCTGCAAGTTTTTGGAACTTGTCGAGTTATCTTCCTTGATAAAAAACGAGGCTGTCGTTTTTGGACAGCCTCTTGTGTTTGAGCCCTTCATCGGATTTGAACCGACGACCTGCTCATTACGAATGAGCTGCTCTACCACTGAGCTAAAAGGGCGTTTACGAGTTGCAAAGGTAATATTTTTTTCAAAATTATGAATTATTTTATTTGTTTTAAAAAATTATCTGCAAGTTCGTCAAAAAATTTTGTTTGAATTTCGTCTGCGCAAACAGCAGGTATTCCATCATCTCCGCTTTGTCTAATCGACTGAACGATTGGGATTTCTGCCAAAAACGGAATTCGCATTTCGTCTGCAAGATTTTTTCCTCCGTTCATTCCGAAAATATAATAACGGTTTTCGGGTAATTCTTTCGGCGTAAACCAAGCCATATTTTCAACCAAACCCAATATCGGAACATTGATTTTTCCCTGCCTGAACATATTTATTCCTCTTATTGCATCGGCAAGAGCAACGGGCTGCGGAGTCGTAACAATAATTATTCCATCAAGTTTAATTTCCTGAGTCATAGTAATATGAATATCTCCTGTTCCGGGCGGAAAATCAATCAACAAAAAGTCGAGATCATCCCAACAAGTTCCTCCGACAAGTTGTCGCAATGCATTTATTGCCATTGGCGCTCGCCAAATAAGCGCATCGTTTTGATTTATAAAGAAACTTATCGAAATCAATTTTACATTATAACTTTCGACAGGTTCGATTAGTTCAAAATTATCAACTTTCACCATCAATGGCTGTTCATTTTGAACTCCAAACATTTGCGGAATCGACGGACCGTAAATATCTGCATCTATCAAGCCGATTTTAAGTCCTCTTTTTGCAAGTGTTGCCGCCAGATTTACCGATATGGTCGATTTTCCAACTCCGCCTTTTCCCGACATAACTGCAACAATATGTTTTACTTTTTGCAAAACATAATTCATTTGCGACTGTTCGTTCTTAACTGTATTTTGTTGTTGCTTGTGCTGTTCGATTATTTTAATTTGTACAGACGAAAAATTTTCGGACAACAGTTGTTCGCATTTTTTTTTGATTGATGCGGCAAAAGGATCTTGTTGTCGCTTGGTCGAAAACGAAAATGATATTTCATTATTCAAAATATCAATATTTTCAATCATTCCAAGTTCTACTATGTTTTTTTCAAATTCGGGATGTACGATTTTCTCAAGTAGAGATAAAATATTTTCTTTGTTCAAGTTCATTTTTTGACTAAGATAAAATCGGCAAGTACAATCGCCGTAATTGCTTCAATAATAACGGGAATACGTAAAGCAATACAGTTATCGTGCCTGCCGTGTATTTTTAAATCCGACATTTTTTTGTTTTCAAAATCGAAAGTTTGTTGATTTTTTGCAATGCTCGCTGTTGGTTTTACGGCTATGCGAAATTTCAGATCATTGCCGTTTGTGATTCCTCCAACAATTCCGCCGCTGTTGTTTGTTGCTGTTTTGCCGTGTTCATCAATAATAACATCGTTATGTTCGCTGCCTCGCATGTTTGCCGCCGAAAATCCTGCGCCAAATTCTATTCCTTTAACGGCAGGAATCGAAAATGCAAGATGTGCAATTTGCGACTCAACCGAATCGAAAAAAGGTTCGCCCAAGCCGACAGGAATATTTTTTGCGACACACTCAATAATTCCGCCGACAGAATCGCCATCGGCAATTGCTTGTTCGATGGCTGCGGTTATATTGGTTTTGCCTCCGATTTCAATTATTTTTGCATTTATATTTATGTCAGGTATATTTTTTTTTGCAACAACACCCGCTGCAACCAAAGGCAATGTAAGCCTTCCCGAAAAATGCCCGCTACCGCGATAATCATTAAATCCGTCAAATTTTTGCATCGCAACAAAATCGGCATGACTTGGACGGGGATGAGTTTTGTATTGCAAATAATCTTCGGATTTCATATTGTTGTTTTTAAATAAAACCGTAATCGGCGAACCTGTTGTAAACCCGTTAAAAACTCCGCTTGCAATTTGCGGCATATCAGATTCTATTCGCAAACTTGTTCCTCGCTCACCGCTTTTACGTCTTTGTATGTCAGATAAAAAATCGTTTTCGCCGAGTTCTATTCCATGACGGCAACCATCAATACAAACTCCGACAAGCGTTCCGTGCGATTCGCCAAAGATGTTTATTTTGAATATTCTTCCAAAACTGTTCATAATTTTATTTGTCAAAATGTATTTCTTTAAGTCCGTAACTATCTTTAAGTATATTCGTTGCATCCAAGAATCTAAATGATATTTTACTTTCATCATCAACGAAAAATTCGCCTGTTTTGCCAAAAGCAGCAGATTTATCTTCTGCAAGCTGCATACATATTTCGTCTATCCAGAATGAAATTTGTTCTAATGCTTCGTCTTCGGATATATTCAATTTTTCAGCAATATTTTTTTCTAAAATATTATCCGACTTAATATCAAAATTCTTAAAATGCAAAAAATTTACAGGCGGATATAAAGTTTTAGTATCTGCATCGTAAGACGCTGATTGATGCGTAATTTCAAAATATCCAAGTCCAATAATTGCAACTTTTTTGTTCTTTTCAAGCAATTCGCAAATAATATTGGGTATTAAATTTTCGTTCATTTTTTCTCGATTTAGCGGTGCAAGTTAGTAAAAATTTGTAATATTATTCATATTTTGCCAATGTGATTAATTCATTAAGTCGAGCACAAATCATAGAAGATAAGGTAAATCGCTTAAATTTTTGTCTAAAAATTTTTAAATAGTTATACTTCGCACGGCATAAATTTATGAGTTGTTGATATTTTGGAAATTTTAGTTTTTTCCTTTTAATCTCACATTTTTATACCGAGCAAAGTATAAAAATATCGAAGCTGCATTTGATTTTAATGTTCGTGTAAAAAATATTCACAATATATATTGTTGTTTCCAAATTATTTGTACCTTTGCAGGCTCAAATGCGGGCATGGCGTAATTGGTAGCCGCGCCAGACTTAGGATCTGGTGCCGTAAGGCGTGGGGGTTCGAGTCCCTTTGCCCGCACAAAAATGAAGGTTGAAAATTTAAAGTCTGCCTTTCCACAAAAAAATCAATAATAAACAAAACAAATATGGATATTATAAAACAAAATAACGATGAAAGAGGCGCTTTGCTTAAAGTGCAAATTGTGAAAACCGATTATGACGAAGCCGTAAAAAAATCATTAAACGTTAATCGGCGCAAGGCTGAAGTTAAAGGATTTCGTCCGGGAATGGCGCCAATGTCGCTAATTCAAAAAATATACGGACATTCGATTTTGCTTGAAGAACTGAATAAATTAATTTCCGAATCGCTTGGAAAATATATTGAAAATGAAAAAATGGAAATCATTGGCGAGCCTATTCCTTGCGATGACGAACAACAACCGATAGATTGGGATAATCAAAGCGATTTTGAATTTGTTTATGAAATAGGCTACATTCCAAAATATGAATTAACAATAGACAAAACCATACAAATTCCTTTTTATAATATCAAAATAGGCGACTCTGCTATAAATGAACGCGTTGACGCATTACGTCAAAGTTATTCAAAGATGGAAGAATTGGAAACGATAAGCGAAAACGCTTTTATAAGAGTTGATATTAATCAAGATGGAGAAAACGCAATAAAGATAGAAGATGCTTTGATAGCGCTGCGTTCGTTTGAAACAGATGCACAAAAGGCGCATTTTTTAGGCTTGAAAACAGGCGATACTGTTGCAGTTGACATAAATGAACTTTATACGAAAGATGAAAAGAAAATTCAATTGCTGCGAATAACAAAAGAAGAACTGCAAACTATCAATCCTCAATTTAATTTTACTGTAAAAGTTATAACAACTTATAAAAAAGCAGATATTAATCAGGATTTTTTTGATGTGGTTTATGGTAAAGATGCGATAAAAAACGAAGAAGAATTTTTACAAAAAATCACCGAAGATTTAGCAAAAGATTACGAAGAAATCAGCAATTATAAATTTTCGATAGATGTACGCAATGAACTGATAGCAAAGGCAGACTTAAAATTCCCCGAACCTTTTCTAAAAAAATGGCTTTTACTTATCAACGAAAAGAAACTGACAGCCGAAGAAATCGACAAAGATTTTGAGGCTTTTATAAACGATTTAAGTTGGCAAACTATTCGCGATAATATTGCAAATGAACAAAATATAAGCATTGAAGAGGCTGATATAAAAGATGCTGCGATGAAAAAGACTCGCAAGCAATTAATGGAATATGGTTTAACAAATTTGCCCGATGAAAAAGTAGAAGGATTAGCACAGCATATTCTCAACGACAAAAAAGAGTATAACAATATCGTAGGGCAAACTATAGATGAGAAAGTTTTTGAATATTTGAAAACTGCCATGCAATTAGATGAGAAATCTATAGATATGGAAGATTTTAATAAATTGTTGCAACAATAAATATTGCGGCTAATGATACAAAAAAGCACGAGTTGTAAAATTATTTTAAGCCCAAAAAAAATATTTTTTCAAAAAAAATCACATTTTTTTATGCAGATATGTAAAAAAAACATACCTTTGCAGCCCGAAATAAAAAGGAGGTGTGTTGTGCAATGATAATAATACCAATAAAAGAAGGCGAAAATATCGAAAGAGCATTAAAAAAATTCAAACGCAAATTCGATAAGACAGGCGTAGTCAGAGAACTTCGCTCGCGACAAACTTTTGTCAAAAAATCTGTGCGACGTAGAGATGAAATCAAACATGCCGTATATGTTCAGCAATTGCAACAGGCAGAAGATTAGGCATATAAAAATATTTAACATTTAAAAAGAGTGAATTTTTTGGTAAATTCACTCTTTTTGTTGTAAATTTGGGCTATGTTAGATATGTATTTAAAATATTTGGAATCCGAAAAACGTTGTTCACCTAAAACAGTGGACGCATACAAGTCTGACTTGTGCGGCTTTTTTGATGATAAAGAATCTGATGCATCAGCAGAAAATATCAGCGAAATCAAACCATCCGAAATTCGTGAATGGACGCTTAAATTAATGGAAGAAAATCACAGTCCGCGAACGATAAACCGTAAATTATCAGCATTAAACGGATTTTTCAAATACATGATTCGTGAAAGAATCATTGATTCAAATCCTGTTAATAAAATAAAATATCCAAAAGAAAAAAAACGCATTCCCGTATTTTTAGAAGAAAAAAAATTGAATAATTATCTTGATATTACCAACGATGTGGAAGACAATTATTTTGCAATACGCAATCAGACAATAATAGAATTGCTGTATGCAACAGGAATACGTCGCGAAGAACTTATAAACATCAAAATAAACGATATATCCGACAATTACATAAAAGTAACAGGAAAAGGCAGAAAAGAACGTTTAATTCCTCTTACGGATAATATCAAAATCTGGTTGCAGCGATTAATAGCAAAACGTAAAGAATTGATTGCCAGAGACGACAGCGAATATGTTTTTTTGACAAACAAATATGAAAAAATATATCCGAATTTTGTTTACAGAATTATCAAAAACAAACTTGCAACAGCAGGATTTACAGGCAAAAAAAGTCCGCATGTGCTTCGTCATACTTTTGCAACTCACATGCTTAACAACGGAGCGGATTTAAATTCAATCAAAACAGTATTGGGACATTCAAGCCTTGCCGCTACGCAAATTTATACGCACACAACTTTCGAAGATTTGAAACGAATACACAATAAAACGCATCCGCGAAAATAAATGCGATTATAAATAAATTTTATGAAAATGTAATAGAAAAAATATTATTGAAAAAGATAAACAAGGATAATAAATCCTCATAATTAAAAAAATGTTTAACACAGTAAAATGGTAAAGACATGAAAGTAGTAATTCAATCAATCAAATTCGATGCAGACAAGAAGTTGCTCGATTTTGTAACAAAAAAAGTAGAAAAATTGGACAAGTTTTTCGATGGAATTGTGAAGTATAACGTTATGTTGAAGTTGGGCAATTCCACAGAACCCGAAAACAAAAGAGTTGAAATCAGAGTAGCCATACCCGGCAACGATCTGTTTGCCGAACGGAAATGCAAGACATTTGAAGAGGCTACCCGACAATGCGTAGAAGCATTGAAACAACAAATAAAAAAAGCAAAAGAAAAAATGCGAAGTTCATAATGAAATTTTTAATAAAAGGATGGTTAAAACATGTTCGCGGAGTGAATTAAATTCATTCCGCGATTTTTTTGTAATGATTTTCGGACAGAACTGTCTTCATCTGTTTTTAATGCGCAAAAGCCAAAGTTGCAATGCTTATTCTGCAATTGACCGATGACAAAATTGCATTGCAGCAGGCTTCGAGAGTCGCTCCTGTCGTAAGTACGTCATCAACCAAAAGTATATGTTTGTTTTTCAACTTTTCGGCATTCCTTACTTCAAAAACATTTGAAACATTATGCCAGCGTTCCATGCGGTTTTTTTGGGTTTGTGTATTTGTAAATTCGGAACGGATAACAGTCTTGACATCAACAGGTTTGTTTAACGCATAAGAAAGTCCGACGCAAATTTTTTCACTTTGATTATATCCTCTCAACTGTTGTTTTTTAGGATGAAGCGGAACAGGTATGATAAAATCAACATCCGAAAATATTTTACAGGTTGCAAGTTCGTTGCCAAACCACGAGCCAAGTGCAATGCCAATGTCATCGCGCCCTGAATATTTGAGTTTGTGCAAAAGTATTCTGTATTTGCTTCCGCGTGAAAAAAAGAAATAAGACGTTGCCGCAACAATTGGCGCTCTTCCCCAAAAAATCTGTTCGATCGAATTTCCTCTTTCGTGCCAGTTGCGCGTAAGGGGAATATCGATACGACAATCAGAACAAATGATTTTTTCGCCGCGTACAAGCGATTTGTTACAAATATCGCAAAGTTCGGGATATATCAAATCAAAAAAATACCGTAGAGGTTTAAGTGCGTTTAACATTTTTCATTAATATTTTTTTGCAAAAATAGTTAAAAAATAAAAGTCTGCAAATTCCTGTTTAAAGGGTTAATTCTTTTTTTGAGGTGCTATTATACCGCACACAGTTATACACACCGGTCAATATCACGCCGTCCTGAATTGAAAATCGGCGGAGCCAAAGGACGTAATTTTCATAACCGCAGGTCAACGA
>JAISYZ010000190.1 GCA_031269545.1 Prevotellaceae bacterium | reverse complement strand
TCGTATTCAATCTGCGAAATATTGCTGTGTTGCGGCTGCCACTGAAATTTCAAATTTAACGGCTCGCGAAAGGCAATGTTTTCATCGCGGTTGGGCAATACAAGCAGCGGCGGCTTTTGTGTTGTAAGCCAAATTCTGCCTGTCGCTGGCGCTGATAACACTTTTCCCGTGTGTTTTTCTATCGCCTGAAACGTAAATTCTATCATGCCGTTTGGCAGTTTGCCCTGATTCAAATATCCCTGCTGAATAAGGTTTTGAGGCAAAAAATAAGGCGTTAAATCTTCCTGCGACAACCGAACGGGAATGCCTGCATCGAGAGTTATTGTCGGATAATTTATTTCGGGTCGGTTTTGTATCCGCAAGCCTGTTGTCGAGGTGATTGTCATACGCAGATAAGCCTGCAACACAGGTTCCTGCTGGTCGCGATTGAGAAGCGTTACAACCAATTTTTCGCGGCTTGTCGAATAATAATCAGTCAAATGCGCACCGTAAGGCGGAATAATGTAAACGTTTCCAAGCACAGGATAAGTCTGCCCCGCTACCGCAAACGCCGACAACAGAAATACCAAATGCAACAGGAAGACTTTTACGAGTTTCATATTTTTTGTATTAAAGATTAAATATTACAAAGGCAAAATTAATAATTTTTTTTACAATTTTAGACTATTTAAATATTTTTTTTCATGCAATCCTGTAATCGTCTATCTTTGTGTATTTATCGCGTATGCGCACTCTGCCCGAAAATTTAATATCAAACTTGTCGAATGCATATTTTCCTGCGCCTTTTTCAAAACTTACTATCGCTTTGTCCGAATCTATTTTATCGGTATCAAAATTATCCGCACTTAACGGCGTTCCCTGCTTGCCAAGATATTCGGATTTTATTGTATCGGCTTCCTGCGCCTTTGCGTTTGTACACAACATAACGCACAACAACACAAGCAAAAGAAAAATTCTTTTGTTTTTGTGTTTGATATGTGGTTGTTGCGTGGGCATTTGTATCTATTTGGTCATATTTTTTATTTTATTTTCAATATTTTTTAATTCTTTTTTTGAAGGATATTTATATTTTTTTCTGTTTTTTCGTAAAAACAAATTTTTTATTTTCGTTATTAAACTTTGAGACTCATAATCATCATAAATATCATATATGTTTTTTATTATTCCTTCGTGATATAATCTGCATTTATGCCTGTAACGCTTAAATTCTTTTATCTCATGTATTAATGCATATAAAAACAATAGCATCAAAATTATTGCCAATATTATCATACCTGTTTTTCCAAACCATCTTACAATCAACATACTCAACAATTGGGCAAAACGCCCCTTTGCAGATCCGTATAATTTAGGGTTGGCATAGTCTTCATATAATTCTGCTTCTGACTTATGAACAATAAAATAAAATATATAAGCACCCATAAATATCAATAACCCCAAAGAGATAAATTCCAAATAATAACTGCGAGGGTGTTTAAAATGTTTATTTTTTTTTACTCTGCCCATATTATTTCCGATGCGTTTTTTATGCCCTCTTCTACCAATGTTTGCATAAATTCATTGTAAAATTCGGTATCCATTAGTTGTAATAATTTCGCTGCCAGTATGTTCCAACTGCTCTCTTTTTGTAATGCTTCTATTAATTTCTGTACTCCATCAGTATTTCTTAAATACTTTAAAGCAAAACTTGTTCCGAATGTTATACCACACTTCAATGTCCCTTCTTCAATAGCCTTCAATAAGTTATCCGAATTGTCTTCTATTGCTTTAAGCATATCACGTGCACAGGTAAACCAGTTTTTTTCTTTTTCCGACAATGAAGTAAAACTAAACACACCAGCCCACAATGCATCCGTAATGCTGATTTCATTTAAAGACAGATATACAATGTCTGACGCTTCAACAGATTCGTCTTCTGCATATTTAACAATATTAGTTATAAGATTAACCGTAAATTGAGCGCAAATATTTGCGGCGGCAGTTTCCGTGATTTTTTTTGTTGCCTGCCACATTACCCGTTTCCCAACATTAACAGCCTGTCCTGTTCGGGTTAATATTTTTGTACCTTTTATAAACTTTAATATTTTGCCTGCCTGAATAAATTCCAGAACCAAAAATCCGCCTGCAACCAAACGGCTTGATTCTTCGCCATCAAAGTCTTCTCCGCTAATAAGAATATATACATTTTCAACAGGAATAATGTATCGGACAAAGCCTTTTGCTATCTCTATTTCTATTTGCTTGAATACTTCTATCAAATCATCGTTCTCAAATTCATCCATATATATGACATCCCAGTTTGCGCCGTTGTCAACAGTCATGGCGTATTCAAAATCTGTTCCGTCTTCGTTGTCGGTACGCATAACAACAGCATCGACACCAGAAAGTAAAAAATATGTTATCGAGTAATTTTGATTAAAACAGACATGAGAATATTCAAGTTTTATTTTATTTTCTATTCGCGGATGTTCATTGCTGCGACGGGATCTAAATACCAGTAAAACATCGCTGCCATTAATTTTTACTGTTTTACGTATTATTTTTGTTTCAATATTTTTTAGACCATCTATCAGTTCATTCAGGCAGTATGCCGTATATTGCCTGCTTTCAGTAAAATTAAATACACAAGAATTATCATTACTGTCGGGATTATAATCATTGGAAAATATTGCATTAAAATCTTCTTTTGTTATATTATTCATTAAAACAATAATCTCATTAACCAAATCGGTGTTATTATGCGCCAATAATGCATTTTTTACTGTTATCTGTTCAGAAGAAAGAATTTGTTCTTCTATATAATATTCATTTTTAGGATATTCCGTTATTTTTTTACTTTCAATAGCATCAAAAAGGTCTTTGCCTTTAATAATATTATCACCTGTTAATAATTTTTCTACGCCATCAGCATCATAAATACCAAAAAATTTACCTGAATTTACAGTGTAAATTATTTTATAATCTTTATTATTTAACTCAAATCTATTATTATCTTTTTTAATTACGTTAATATTGAATTTTATCTTATAATATCTATGTTTAGAGTAAATAAACAATGATTTTTGTTTATCAGTAATATCATCTGTTATTGTAGCATCATCTGTTATGATAGCATCTGCCATCCCCTCCTCATCTCCGCCAAAAGGATCTGTAAATAACGCAGGATAGCGGATTATTTCCCACTGCCATTTTGCCAAATGTGTAGCGCCCGAAGTGTAATCCATTAAGTTATTGGTTGTGCCTGCGGCTATATTTCCGTAATCGTTGTCAAACGTGTGTTTCAAAGCCCAAATGCCGTGTCCGAGTTCGTGTGCCGCGATTGTGTGTATTTCGCTGGCAGGTATTTGATTTTTAAATAAATATCCGAAGCGTCCGCCAAGAGGCATAAAACCCTGCGCATCACGGTCGCTGAGCGAAGCGTCTTCGCCAAGTATGAAAAGATAAGTTTTATCTTTATCGTAACGTTCGCCAATATTTTCGCGGTAGGCAATGTTAAATGTCTTCATTGCAGCCGTATAGCGCGAAAACCAGCCGCTCGTTTCATCAAAAAAGTTTATTGCGCTGTTATATGTAAACGTGTCGGTTTCTATTGCAAAAGTTACGCCGACAGGATTGTAAATCTCATTTAATCGCGCCTGTAATTCATTGGTATTTAC
>JAISYZ010000015.1 GCA_031269545.1 Prevotellaceae bacterium | reverse complement strand
TGGAAACAGTCAATTTCCTGAGATTTTCTATCGGTCTGACTATAGTAACACTCAGCATATAACCGAGATTTATGATTACGTACAAATAAACATAGCCATCATCATACGTATGCCCCGTTAATCTCATTAACAGAAAATACAGAAGATTCAACAATACAATATCTTCCGTGATAAATAGAAATAGAAAAAAAATCTTATGACGCCAGATACTTTTCATAAAAGACTAAAAAATTATTAATTGGTTTATTTCAACAGAATATTGATTTGCGAAAAATCAGCAATTTTCAATTCTAACTATGAATTTTTATGAATTTTAGGATGAACGCTAAGTGCATTTTATAAATAGTTTAAAAAATGGATCGGAAATAAAATATTCGCCATTGATCTTATCAACAATTCCATCTTTAACCAATCCTTGTGCTGCACGTTGCAGTGTCGCCGCACTTGGCAAGTTATATGTTCTAATATATGAAGCGGAAAATATGTTTTTACCGCTTTTTGTGAGCGCTTGAAGCAGTTGTTTTCGACTTTGTGATTGTCGATCAAACAGTTCCATGTAGTAATCGCTTTTGTGAGCAAGCAAACGCATGGAACATTCGTCTACTATTTCTTTTGTAACCACATCGCAACTGTTCACCATATATTGCCATATCTCCGATGCCAACTGCTGAATATAGTGCGGTATCATTGATGTTACGGATATAATATATAGTGCGGTTTCGTTATCAAGTACAATGGACGAATCGGAAAATCCTTTTCGTAGATATTCAATCGTTTCATTTTCGGGAAGATATGATATACTCATCGGCAATGCGGCATTGTAAAAAGCACGTTTTTTGCTGTTGAACAGTTCTTTCATGATATGTGTTTTGCTACCTAAAAAAAGATAATTGGTTTGTCGCTGTTGCTGTACTTTGCTGCGTAACAAGCCTTCAAAATTTATGCTATCCAATTTTTCAACTTCCTGAAATTCATCGAAAAATACGAGTACCCGATGATTTGCCCCCGCTAACTTTTCAGGTATATCCAATAATTGCGAAACAACTGATTCATTGACCGTAGATCCAGCAAAATCAATGGAAAACTCCGGACTTCCATTCTCATCAAAACTCAATACAGGACGAATACTTTTAACGGCAGAGGTGAAAATCTGCACAAATTTTTGAAGATTAGTTTGCTTGATCGACAACGCTTTAGAGTAAAGTCTCACAAATGATTCGAGTGAAAATACCGGCATAAAATCAAAGTATATACAACAGAATCCTTGTGCCTCTAATTGTTCTATTGCACTAAATATCAACGATGTCTTCCCAAATCTGCGTGGCGCATACAGTACCACATTATTACCTCCCGACAGAGTTGCAACAATATGTTCGCGTTCTTTTTGCCTGTTAAAGAAACTGTTGCCTCTCACAATACTGCCATAATGGAATGGATTCATTTCCTTTTTTTTTTGCAAAAGTAATGCTTTTTATTGTATTATGCAAAAAAGCATTATGCAAAAAAGCATAATTTTAACAGATAACAATTTCATCATCACTAATTTTTTGAAAAATATACAAAATTTCCCTATCACAGTGCTTTTTTGAAAAATTTTTCCCTCTGACAGTGACATGTCGTGTAATTCATTTACCTAATGAAGCTAATGAAATGACATTGACGCCATTTTGTCGTGTGAAACTCATCCCTGTGCCGGTAATGATGTTCAAAGACGGTGTTTTATACCACAGAAATCCAGTTCGATTTTTTTCGAAGCCCTTTGAGGCAGTGTAAAAAATTCTTTATGTCGTACTAACCAAACAATAATATCGGCTTGTTGATAAGCAGCGTTATAGTTTGTCAAACTGAACGTTTTATGCGAAGTTATATTTGGTTCTACAACCAATACTTCGGCTCTTGCCTCCGAAAGAATGCGGGAGGTAATATATTTTGCAGGCGATTCTCTTAAATCATCAATGTCAGGTTTGAAAGCCAATCCCATACAGGCAACTACCGGTTTCCGATTATTTTGTATTTCAAATGTATGACATGTGTCTATTACTTTTTTTGCACACCAGTCCGCTTTATAATCGTTAGTTTCGCGAGCCTGTTTGATAATGTGAGCCTGTTCGGGATAATCCGATACTATAAACCAGGGATCGACGGCAATACAATGTCCGCCGACACCGCATCCGGGTTGCAGGATATTCACACGGGGATGTTTATTTGCCAGTTCTATCAGTTCCCATACGTTAATCCCATTCTGTTCGCAGATGATGGAAAGTTCATTGGCAAACGCTATCTGGACGTCACGTGAGGAATTTTCCGTCAATTTGCACATCTCTGCTGTACGAGCATCTGTTTGATGTAAAGCGCCTTTTACAAACTGAGAATAAAAAGCGGCGGCTTTCTCCGACGATACAGGATTGATTCCTCCAATAATACGGTCGTTGTTTTCCAGTTCGTAAATCACATTACCGGGAAGCACACGCTCAGGACAATATGCCGCATAAATGTTATCTTTTAATTCCGGCCGTTCTTTAAAAATGATTGCCGTCATCTTTTCAGTGGTCTTCACGGGAGAAGTCGATTCAATAATAAACAGGTCATTTTCTTTTAAAAACGGAATAACGGCACGTGTTGCATTTTCTACGTATGTAATGTCTGCTCTATGATTTTGTTTAAAGGGAGTCGGAACAACTATCAAAAAAACATCCGCTTCTTCCGGCTTTAAAGTAGCGCGCAAATGTTTTTTTTCGACTACTTCTTTAACCACTTTATCCAATTCGGGTTCAACAATATGGATTTTCCCCTGATTGATGGTTTCTACTACTGCCGGATTGATATCAACCCCGACAACCTCAATTCCTTTACTTGCCGCTATAGCAGCCGTGGGCAATCCTATATAGCCCAATCCCATAAAAATTACTTTCATCTATTTTGTCAATTATTTTTCATTATTTCAACTATTCGCCGTACTGCCAAACCATCCCCATAAGGATTATGTATTTTTTGCATTGCGTCGTAGTAATTATGTTCATCCAAAAGGCGTTTTGTTTCGGAAATTATTTTTTCTTTATTTGTGCCGACTAATTTTACGGTTCCTGCCTCCACCGCTTCGGGACGTTCGGTTGTTTCGCGCATCACCAAAACCGGTTTTCCCAAACTTGGCGCTTCTTCCTGTATGCCGCCGCTGTCGGTCAGGATAATACAGGATTGATTCATCAACCATACAAACGCAGGATAACCCAATGGATTGATAAGATGAATATTCGATTTCCCGTTTAATAACCGATTGACCGGATCCTGTACATGAGGATTCAAATGTACCGGATAAACTATTTCCACTTTCGGGTCGGCGGCTATTTCCAATAACGCTTCGCAAATATGAATGAATCCGTCGCCGAAATTTTCCCTGCGATGTCCGGTAATTAATATAATGCGTTTGGAGAAATCGAGCGTATTTTTAAGAGTATCAATCTCTTTATCGGAATAATCTTTGAGTTTTGCGACTGCAAACAAAAGGGCGTCAATCACTGTATTGCCGGTCACTTCGACTTGTCCGGATACTTTTTCCGACAATAAATTATTTTTAGCGGTCAGTGTAGGTGCAAAATGAATATCGGTTAACCGTCCGGTGATTTGACGGTTTATTTCTTCAGGAAAAGGCGCCTGTTTATTATAAGTGCGTAAACCTGCTTCAATGTGACAAATCTTTACGCCTGCATAAAAAGATGCTAAAGCGGAAGCAGTCGAAGTTGTTGTGTCGCCGTGAAC
>JAISYZ010000013.1 GCA_031269545.1 Prevotellaceae bacterium | reverse complement strand
TCCACGAATTTTGTTATAAGTTCAACCGCAGGTATTTTGGTGAACAATTGTTTGACAGACTTTTAATAGCTGCTGTGTCATACAAAAACCAATTTAGGTATAATATTAAGTAATCATTTAAATTAATAATAAATTAAAATCAAGTAATATGATAAAGAATATTTTAAAAAATGCTTTTGAGCATAAAAATTTAATTGGAATAACAACAAAGGATATAGAATGGGATCAATCTATAATAGGCTATATTACTAATTATGATGATACAAGCATAAGTATTAATGAATTAGATGAATTCGGTTTTCTAATAGGTAATGTGACATATATAATAGATGATATTCTTTGTATCCAAATTGATGATTGGTATATGCAAAATTTGCAAACTATACATGAGAACAAATCTATGTTTAATCCTAATTTAAGTATAACGATATGGAAAACAGGTAAAGAACTTCTTATTTATTTTAAAATCATAAAAGAAAATGAAAAAATAACACGATTTTTCTTTGCAGATGATAATTTTGTAATTGGAATAATCTTAGATTTTGACAACGAATTTATATTGATAAAAAATATTGGACAGAATGGTATAGAAGAGGGAATTAGTTGCTATCGTATAAATGATATTATTGGGTTAAAATACGATGGACTTAGCGAACAAAAAATAAAATTATTATACGAAATGAATAATAATACAAAGAAATAATTAATAATACGAATCAAGGGTTGATATATTTTGATCCGTATAACTCAGAAGAGTATTATAATTATGAAGGTTACACGGTATCTTCTGCACAATCCTTGTCCCAGATCAGGTGGAGATCCAGAGAAAGGACGCTATGGCAGAGATAGAAATGATAAACGAGGAAACAAAAACAGGAAGCATATTCCGCCCAAAAATCCGAATACAAGATAGTAATAAACATAACACATAAAAATATATAATATGGAGAAACAAATTTTAGATAGTTTATTTAATGATTCATTAATAGCTATATATGCAGATAAAGATGACACAGAAACATTTTATGTTGGAAAAATAAAACATTTGAATGAGGATTCTTTCATTTTGCAGTCATATACATCAAACGGATTAAAAGATGGTTACATTCTTATAAGGAATATTGATGTTTTTGAGATAAGAAAAGATAATTTATATTTGAATAAATTAAAGCGATTAATAACTAATCATTATAGGTTCAATGAAAATAATAGTTTAAATTTTGAAGATAATATTGAGTATGATATTTGTTATATAGTCAATGAATGCAGAAACAAAAAAATGTTTGTTTGCATAAAGTCAATATACGGATATAAATTAAGAGGTAAAATAATAGATATCATTAACAATGAATATATTTACATAGATTGTTATACGGAAGACGGAATAAAAGATGGAATGTCTTTAATTAAATATGAAGATATTCAAAGTATTTCGTTTAATGGAATATACGAAAATATTATTTTATAATGGATATATTCACAGACCATTTGGGAAGCACAAGAGTGATAATAGATGCAAATGGAATTATTAAAGGACAGTACAATTACTATCCGTTCGGCAAGCAATGGGAAGATATTAGTTTAATGGCAAATACAAACAGATATACATTTTCAGGCAAGGAAAAACAAACAATAAGAGATTTGGGATATTTAGATTTTGGAGCAAGAATGTTAGATTCTGAAATAGGCAGATGGTTTTGTCCAGACCCGCTGGCGGAGAAGTATTATTCAATAAGTCCGTATGCGTATTGTGGAAATAATCCTGTAAACAGGATAGACCCAAATGGTACGGCGAAGCAATACAAATAAATGAATTTAAAAGTGTTATAAAAATGCTGCGTAAGCACGAAGCGGAAATAATCAACTTTTTCCGGCACGGATTAATCAACGCCAAAGCCGAGAGGCTCAACGGAAAAATGCAACGCTTCTACTCCGCCAACTACGGAACGAACAACAAAGATTTTTTCCTCTACCAAATAGCCGGATATTTTTCATAGCACCTCAAAAAAAGACTTAACCAAAAACCAAAAAAATATTGATTTTGTGTTTTTCTTTATCATTTTTTATTATATTTGCACTATGTTAACAAACGCTATCCAAATATTACTATCAGATTGTTACCGTTACATAAACGTAAAAAAACGGGATAACTTTCACATTTTATAGATATTACGTCATCCGATTTTATTTTAAAATAAACAGTAATAACAAAAATATAATAATTTAATATACTAACATGGATTTACCATTTGCAGAATCGTGGAAAATAAAAATGATTGAGCCTATACGGAAAAGCGCTCGCAGCGAACGCGAACAGTGGCTCAAAGAAGCGCATTACAATGTCTTTCATCTCAAAGCCGAACAGGTTTATATCGACCTGATTACCGATTCGGGAACAGGAGCAATGAGCGACAGGCAGTGGGCTTCGATGATGATTGGCGACGAAAGTTACGCCGGCGCAACATCTTTTTTCAAAATGAAAGAAACGATAAACAAAATCACAGGCTTTAAATATGTTTTGCCTACTCACCAGGGACGCGCCGCCGAGAATGTACTGTTTTCGTGTATTGTGAAAGAAGGAGATTATGTTCCCGGAAATTCACATTTCGATACAACCAAAGGACACATAGAATCGCGCAAAGCATTTGCAGTCGATTGCACAATAGACGAAGCACGCGATACTCAACTCGAACTGCCTTTCAAAGGAAACGTTGATATACAAAAACTCGAAAAAGTTTTGATTGAACACAATGCGAAAATTCCGTTTATAATTGTAACCATTACCAACAATACAGCAGGCGGACAGCCTGTATCGATGCAAAATCTGCGCGAAGTAAACCAGCTTGCAAAAAAATACAACAAACCCGTGCTGTTCGATTCGGCTCGATTTGCCGAAAATGCATATTTCATAAAAGTGCGCGAAAAAGGATATGCAGACAAAACGATAAAAGAAATTTGCCGCGAAATGTTTACTTATGCCGATGGTATGACAATGAGCGCAAAAAAAGATGCAATAGTAAACATGGGCGGATTTATTGCAACAAATATCGAAGACTGGTACGAGCAGTCAAAAGTCAAAGGAATTGCTTTTGAAGGTTATATAACTTATGGCGGAATGAACGGACGCGATATGAATGCGCTCGCCACAGGACTTGATGAAAATACCGAATTTGAAAATCTCGAAACGCGCATCAAACAGATAGAATATTTAGCAGCGCGGCTCGATGAATTTCAGATTCCGTATCAGCGTCCTGCCGGAGGACACGCTATTTTTGTTGATGCGCCAAAAGTGCTAACGCATGTTCCGAAAGAAGAATTTCCTGCACAAACGCTCACTGTCGAAGTTTACCTTGAAGCCGGAATACGCGGATGCGAAATTGGCTATCTTCTTGCCGACCGCGATCCCTTAACCCGCGAAAACAGATTTGAAGGTAACGATTTCTTACGTTTGGCAATCCCTCGACGGACATATACAAACAATCACATGGACGTAATTGCCGTTGCACTGAAAAACGTTTTCGACCGCCGAAACAGCATAACACGCGGCATGGCGATTGAATGGGAAGCCGAACTAATGCGCCATTTCACAGTGAAATTGAAACGACTGTAAAGGCTCGTTAGTCATTGCAAACCAGAAATAAGTTGAAAATGTTCCGTTAGGGACAGAATATTAGTAGAAAGAAACGCAGACACATGCATGTCGCGCGAGTTGCCGACAGTTTTTCATGTCATCGACAATGCTTCGCGCGAAAATATCGGCGGCAATTATCTTTCTACCGACATTTTGTCCCTAACGGGACATTTT
>JAISYZ010000171.1 GCA_031269545.1 Prevotellaceae bacterium | reverse complement strand
TGAAAATATTCTTGCAAAATCATTAAACCAAACAAAAGAATTGTAAATAAAAATGTCCCGTTAGGGACAAAATGTCGGTAGAAAGATAATTGCCGCCGATATTTTCGCGCGAAGCATTGCCGATGACATGAAAAACCGTCGGCAACTCGCGCGACATGCATGTGTCTGCGTTTCTTTCTACTAATATTCTGTCCCTAACGGGACAGCAAGCATCATCAAACCTGACAGGTTTCCGAAACCTGTTAGGTTTAAAAATGCTGATAAAATATCTGTTTATTAATTTGTGTTTCTGTAAATTTTACTTTTTAAGGAGAAACTAAATAGTATTGAACTTTTAAAATTAAATGGCAAAATTTATTTTTCTGGAATTTTTTTAACAGGCACATACACAAATACCCCTTACCCTTAATACAGTTCAATGCAAAAGTTTTAAGAAAGTAAGGGGGTATATGCTGGTTTTACCCTGAAAAAGTTTGTGTTTTGATAATTTTCAGCACCTTTGGACTTGATTTTAGAAAGTCAACAACTTTGAGGTAATCTTTATAATATGAGTTCAATATTTCAAGGGTGCAGAAACGAAAACCCTTGTAAATGCAAGGGTTTTTGTTTTATATTCATCGTTTCTGCGATGAATTATACATATATATTCGATGATTTATAACTTTTCGACTTTTATTATTGCCGTTTTTATTCGCTCAATGGCATCCAATAATTCATTTTCGTTAATAATCAGCGGTGGAGCAAAACGAATAATATGTTCATGCGTTGGCTTTGCCAGAACTCCTTCATTTCGCATTGCAATGCAGACATCCCATGCTGTTTTTCCGTTCACAGGTTTTATTATTACAGCATTCAGCAATCCTTTACCTCTCACAAGTTCAATCATTTCGGATTTGAAGGCGCATATTTCATTACGGAATATTTCGCCCATTTTTTTTGCATTTTCTATGAGATTTTCATCTTTGATAATTTGCAATGCTTCAATAGCAACTTTGCATCCGAGTGGGTTTCCGCCAAAAGTAGAACCATGTTCGCCCGGTTTTATTGTGAGCATTATTTCGTTGTCGGCAAGAACGGCTGACACAGGAAAAACTCCGCCTGATATGGCTTTTCCGAGAATCAAAATATCAGGACGAATATTTTCGTGATCACATGCAAGCATTTTTCCTGTACGTCCGATGCCTGTTTGCACTTCGTCGGCAATGAACAATACATTATGCAGTTTGCACAAATCATAACATTGTTTCAGATAGCCATCATCGGGAACATAAACGCCGGCTTCGCCTTGAATTGGTTCAACCAAAAAAGCGGCTACATTTTTCCCGTATTTTTCGAGTGTTTTACGCAATTCGTCAACGCTGTTATATTCTATTTTTATAAATCCGGGCGTAAAAGGTCCGTAATTTTTATAGGAATCGGGATCGGTTGACATTGAAACAATAGTAATTGTACGTCCATGGAAATTTCCGCCGCAAACTATTATTATTGCTTCGTTTTCGGCAATTCCTTTATTTAAGTAACCCCAGCGCCGTGCAAGTTTCAGCGCTGTTTCGTCGGCTTCGGCGCCTGTGTTCATTGGCAATACTTTTTCGTATCCAAAATATTTGCAGATATATTCTTCGTATTCGCCCAAAATATTATTGTAGAAAGCGCGAGATGTCAGCGTAAGTTTGTCGGCTTGCCGTTTTAACGCTTCAACAATTCGCGGATGGCAATGTCCTTGATTTACAGCCGAATAAGCTGATAGAAAATCATAATAACGTTTCCCGTCAACATCCCATAAAAAAATTCCTTTTCCGTTTTCCAACACTACGGGAAGCGGATGATAGTTATGCGCTCCGTATTTTTCTTCCCTTTCGATATAAAAATTTTCAGTCATATTTATGTAATTTCTTATTATATTGCATATTAATTATCTTTATTCGGATTTCTTTTCAAAGAAAATTTCAGCCATCATGCAACGCAAACTGCCGCCTCCTGCCGTTTCGATGGTTTTAATATCCGAATGTAAAATATTATTGTATCGTTCTATTTTTCTTATCTGCCCGGCATTTAGCGATTTGTACGCCTGATACGACATTGCTAAAAACTTTTCGCCATCGCTGTTTGAAATTTGTAACATATTTCCCGCAAAATGTTGCATTTGTTCGATGCTTATTTCAATAATTTCTTTGTCGGTCGTAAACAGATTTTCTACAACATTGTTCAGTTCGTTGCTGTCGGTAATTGATTTTGTGCAAATAATAGAATATTTGTCGGCAACAGACAACATGACATTTGTGTGATAAATTTCTTTATTGTCGAACAATGCGCGGAAACAACATTTTTTGAATTGAAGTTTTTCACAAAAGTCGTCGAGAATTTTCTCGTCGGTACGTGGCGACAAACAAGCATAAGCAATACGGTTTATTCTGTCTAAAACAATGCTTCCCGTACCTTCGAGAAATTTGTTCTGTTGCTCGTAATGTGTAAAATCGAAAATATTTTTCACCTTAAAATTATCTTTCAGCATATTGATAATACTGTCTTTACGTTCCAGTCTTCTGTTTTCGGCAAACATTGGATATAAGCACAAACTTCCATCACTGTGAGTAGAAAACCAATTGTTTGGAAAAACAGAATCGGGAAGTTTCGACTGAGGCTCGTCGTTTACAACGATAGGATTTACTTTTGCAGCAATCAAAGTTTCAATAAGTTTGTCAAATTCTTTCAATGCATGTTTTTGCAAATCACTGTCTTCGGTTTTTGTTTGAAATGAATTATTTACAGCCGTCTGTGTGTTAAAACCGAAATTTGTTGGACGCACCAGCAGCAAAGTGTTTGTCGATTGTGTTATTGTCATTTTTTGAAATAAAGTTTATACATTGTGCAAAATTACTAATTTATTGTCGAAATACAAGTTTATTGGTTAATTCTTTTTTTGAGGTGCAAGTTCAAAAATCAGTAAATGCAACTGCTTTTTTATTTACGATGAATGTAAACAGTTTTCTGTAATTTATGATTATTGACAAAGATGTAAAAAAATCTCACATCTTTGTCATTTACAATAATCAACATATTGTATATCAATTATTTTTTCTGAAATGACACGGATGCGAGATTTCCCAGTCAACAGTTTTTCAAATCTTTTTATTTCTTCCGCCTATTACAAAGCCCAAACGTAATGAAAAATAATTAAATCCGTATTTCATTACTCTGTAATCCAGTGTGGTGCGCAGAAATTTATAAAACTCGCATCCAACTCGAATACTTGGCGAAATAGTGAAACCGTTGGGAGCATCGTCATAAGTAGAAGCAACAAAGCCCAATCCAAAACCAGCAAAAGGCACAATTTTATTTCTTGGCTTAAAATTATAATCACAAACACCTTGAAATGACAGAAACGCTGTTCCAACATCCGAATATTTAGAGCGGTAATCAACCTCTGCGTTATATATTTCATATTCTCGAAAATATCCGCTTAACGAAAATTCTACTCCTGTTGATATTTTACCATCGTACAGATTAAATCGAACTTCTGTTCCCAATATAGGTCCGGGATATTGAGCATCTTTTGTCGGCATAATGATTCCGCACGACAATATTTCCCATTCTATTTGCTGTACCTGTGCATTGGCATTACTGCTTAACCAGCATGTAATAAATAAAATTGAAATTATTTTTTTCATATATGTGTATTTTTATTGATATTTTGTAATTCGAGCTGCTTTCCATACCCCATTATATTTAACGGCTCCGTATGTTTGTCCTCTGTGTAATGATAGTTCTTTCCAGTTATGAACTTTAAAAGCAATCGTTTGAAATGGATTGTAATTACCTTTAGAAACTTCATCTAAGTCAATAACAAATTCAACGTAACCTGACCACATTTGGAAATGTAAATTCTTATCATAAGAGCGAACGTGATGCCTTGTTTCCTCATTAGGACGAGTTACTACAAACATATCTTTATTTTGTATTCCATATACAGAGATTCTTGGATCACCATTTTCATTTACAAAAAAGCCAAGTAATTGCTTAAGCGCTGGTTTGACAGCTGTTAATGCTAATCTGTACATTGTTTTAAATACTTTTTCCATATCTCTTGTTACAAAATCAAAATCTGATGTATATATCATATAATTAGATGTTACAAATGGGCTTTTGAATAAAGGATAAATTGTTTGATTATTTTTTTTAGGGAGTCCATCTTCAATTCTATGATAATATTCTGCTTTTAATTCTGCACCAGTAAAACCTAAAACTACATCTTCGGCATGAGTATTAATCCAAATTAATGACATAAACTTTTTTTGCATTTCAATTTCGGCTCCGATTCTGTGATATATGAGATAATTTCTATCATAAAAACTTAATTTTAATCGTTTATGTCCATTAAATTTATTAATGGCAATTACTTTTTTACCAAAAATATTTCCAACCCAGTTCATCCATGAACCATCGCCGGATGTACTAAAATCTACTTCTCTTATGCTGCTTGCAGGTATTGTTTGGTTAACACTTGTAAGAACAAGAGGTGGTGAAGGTGGAGTATAGCCGGGCGCCCAAGGTGGAGTAGAAGATGATCCTCCGCCAGAACTTCCTCCTCCGCCAGAATATCCGTCATCAATTGGCAACATTATCAAAGTTGCGTGCGGAGCAAGGGACATTAATATCATTTCGTCTGTCGTATTTGGCTCTACCGTTATCTCTTTAAGGTAAATATCAACAGAATCCAATACAGATGCATATTCTTCATCTACAACAACAATACCCTTGTCGGTGTATTTATAAATTTTTGTACCTACCTGTATTTCCTTTTTAGGATTCAGAATACTTGTGAATTGATAATCAACTATTGGCATTATGGCTAAATGCATAGTGGTATCACTGTCGTTCTCCGGCTCAATGTCAATATCATCTACAATACGAAAAGATTCGAAATCAGAATCACTTTCCAATAATGCTCTTTTATCAGCAGGAAGATTTGCAAGAAATTCCGACTTCAAATATTCGGCATAAGACAGGAATGCTTCATTTTCCGTACTGTCTGTAGATGTAATTGCACTTTGCAATACCATTAGATTAGAGGGTTTTATTTCTTTTATTTTTATTTCAGGAACGATTTCTTTAAGTTTTTTGCCTGCTATTAACTGTTCCATCGTATTTCCAACCTGCTCGGTAGATGAGAAAACTAATCTTGGTGTTCCTCCCGAACTTTTTACAGTAATATTTCCATCCGGAAAACTGCTGATTTGTTCACTAATATTTATGTTGTCGTTTTCATTAATATCATTTGAACATGAATTAAATAAAAACAACAGAGAAATGTATATAATTATATTTTTTTTCATTTTATTTTATTTTATTTTATTTATCTTATTTTAATTAAATATTTGTTTTGAATAAATAGTTTTTATATTCGCAATATGCGAATATATTTGTTATAATAATGCACGAATATCCGCTTTATATCTCAAACACAGGCGCACACACAATAAAATTAAACAAATTACTTTAATTTGGATAACATTCTGTTAATAAATATATAATACGCTTTTTAGGATGTTTTACGAATATTCATTCAATTATAAAATCAGAACTTCACAAATATTTATTCTTTCCCAACCAAAAAATATCAAACAAAAGTTGTAAAACAACGCTTTCATAAAAATGAAAATGACATTTGTCATATTGTATTGATGCATTGTTATATAAATTATCTAAAACAAAATATTTATCGAAGTCTTCAAGTTCTTCATAAAACAAATTAATACTGATTTCTTCATTATCATCATCATTACTTTCATCGTTAAATTTTGTATCTATAAACAATTGATTTACTAATGAAAAATCATAATATTTCAGATTATTACATAAAAAAGTTTTTTCATCATCAAAAATTGATGAATCCGACTTGCATATCTGCTGAGTTTGAGAATAAGAATTATTACTTAATATGCAGATTACCGTAAAAAATATTACTGTAATATTTTTCATATATGTCATTTATAGTATATAAAACATTTTTTATAGAACTTGTGCAAAATTATAACAAAAAAACAAATAAACTCATACAATTTAATGTATTTAATGTTATTTAACAAATAGTGCGAATTTAAAATCTAAAAATTGTATTTAAATGAATTTACAGGTGACTTTCATATCAATCACATTTTATAATCCTCATCTCGCAGATTTTGCAATCGAATGAAATTCTCAATCTCTGTTTGTTGTTCAGTAAAAACAAATCTTCATTCTGTCCGTGTTTGCACAGTCCCAATTCGTGTCGAATACAGTATTTATTGAACATCAATATTTTGTTTTCGCCTGAATTGTCAATTTCAAATGCCATTTGAATCTCCTGTACGCCGTGCCGTTTATAAAATTGAGATGATAGTGAATTTGCAATATTTGCAGTGTAATCAAGTTTTCTTTTGTTTAGCAAAATGTCGTTTTTATTTATTTTTGATTCTTTTTGATGATAATTTTTTTCTCTTTCAACAAGCAGTAATTCAGCGATTTTACGTCTCCATTCATTTATTGCAGATGTTTGATAAAATTGTATCTGACTGCTGCAAATGTTAACTTTAAACGAAAAAATACTGTCGGCTTTTGAAAGATTTTTGATTATATTTTTCACGGCTAATTCGGCGTTTTGAGCAATGTCGCCAATTTGCAAAATCTCAAACGTTACCGAATTTTCATCTTCGTCTGTTGCATATAAAACGATTTTTTCATTGTCGGTTGTAAAATTTATTGTCGCTTCAATTTTACGAAATGCTGTTTTTTGCTTCATCGCCTTTCCAAACAGTTGATTATAACTTCTGAATATTTTTGTTTCTTCCTGCAAATTTTTCATTGATAATGGAAAAATCTTTTCTCCGACAACTGAATTTATTCGTGTTCCGCAAAGTATTTCATATTTGTCGAAAAAACAGATACCATCGCCGTTTTGCAATGTTTTTTCAGTTTCGACAACAAAATAATTTTGGGCAACATGTTTTATCTTTCCAATTTCCTCTCCAACAGATTTTGCCGTATCCAAAGATGCCGTTTTTTTACGCTTCCCATCGATAAAATAATTTGTAAAACCACGCGAAAACGACAAATCGATATTAGGCTCAAACATCAATGTTGTCGCGCCTGATGACGCTTTTTTATAATCCGAATTTGTATTCAAAAAATCATCCAGACGTTTGCGATAATAAGCGACAACATTTTTCACATAACTTGCATCTTTGAGCCTTCCTTCGATTTTAAATGATGAAATTCCTGCATTAATCAAATCTTCCAAATGTGCAGATAAATCCAAGTCTTTCAACGATAACAAATGTTTGTTTTTTACAATTATTTTTCCATTTTTATCAATCAAATCATAAGTCGAACGACAGGGTTGAGCGCAACAGCCGCGATTTGCGCTGCGTTCGGTAAGCGCACAACTCAAATAGCATTGTCCGCTGTAACTGACACAAAGCGAGCCGTGAACGAAAAATTCCAATTCTATATTTGTGTTTTCTGCTATTTCTGCAATTTGCTTTAACGATAATTCGCGAGCCAGAATAACTCTGTCGAAACCTGCTTTTTCAAGAAATTTCACATGCTCTGTTGTCTGATTATTTGCTTGAGTCGATGCAAAAAGAGGAAGAGGAGGCAAATCCATTTCGAGCAGCGCCATATCTTGGATTATCAAAGCATCGCAACCAATATTGTATGCATCAACAGCAAGTTGTCGCGCCTGTTCGAGTTCGTTTTCATAAAGCACGGTATTTTCGGTGATATATACTTTTGCGTAATATCGATGAGCGTATTTCACTAACTTTTCTATATCGCCAATAGAATTTGCTGCCGCTTCTCTTGCTCCGAAACGCTTTGCTCCAATATATACGGCATCGGCGCCATGGTCGATTGCCGCTTTTCCAAGTTCAATGTTTTTAGCAGGAGCAAGAAGTTCTAATTTCTGCATTTTTTTGAATTAAAAAGCCCCATAAAAATGAGGCTTTCACAATACTAAATACTAAATAATTAACAATTCAAATAAATGATATGAATTTTTATTTACAAACGACTTTCATTTGTGCCTGCGCATTAGCGCTAAGTTTAGTGTCGTTTACTTTTTTATAATTTTGACATGCTTTTGCATTGTTTCCGCTTTGTTGATATGCTGCAGCCAAAAAATAATAAGCCTGTGCCGAATCTTTCAGTGCAATACATTTTTCCAATGCATCAATGGCATTTTTATATTGTTTTAGTTGTGAATAAGATACGCCGAGTATTAAATAAGCGCTTTCGCTTTCGGGATTATAATCGGCTGCCTGTTTTGATTTTTCGACAGCGGTTTTATAATCTTTTGCTCTTTGCGCTGTTTGCGCTTCTTTCAAATATGATGCCGCCGCATATTTTTTTATTTTGTCAATAGCCTCATCATCACCTGTTTTATTAACGGTTTCAATAGCCTTGTCAAAATCTCCGTCTTTGGCAAAATTGGTTGCTTGAGCAGAATAAACCAAATTTATTTTTTCGGTTACGCTTTCTTTTGTAATGTCGGTATTTCCATACTTTTCGGCTGCCGCAAGCGATCTGTTAAAGTAATCAACGGCTTCATCGTATTTACTTTCGCTTGCCAGCGAACCTGCAATAGATGAATATGAAAAAGGAATCATATTTTTGCAGTTTGTTTTTATTCCTTCAACGGTTTCGGCTACTTCGTCGTCGGTGATTGCAATTGCAGCTGCATAGGCAGCCTCCAAATCGACGATAGCCTGTTGATAATTTTCTGCCTTGAAAGCATCATTTCCTTTGTTAAACTGTTCAACAACAGCATTAATGTCTTGAGCTTTTACTCCAAACGAAATTACCATTGCAAATAATGGTAACAGTAAGAATTTCACTTGTTTCATTTTTATATTTGTTTAATTAATAAATATTCAGATTGCAATATTACAAATTTTATACCAAACTGCAAAATGTATGATGATATTAATGTTCCTCTTCGGATATAACATACTGATATTGGCATATTTACACCAAACAAAAAATATTGGAAAATTTTAAAATGAAAAAATGACAGCAAATTTTGGATTAAACCGTCTTGTCGGCTGTATGTTGATACAAAAAATGGAAAAAATGACACGAAACAGAAGAAATTCTTATCGGCACAGTAATTTTTTTTATTAGCAGCAGTAAAATCAATTTATCGCTGTTAGTTTTTCGTAAAATAATATCGGATTTTTATCGAAAATTTAGAACATTTACTGTTTAATAAGGCAAACAAAGATGAGATATTACGTTTCGGCGAATTTATAAGAATATTGAATTAAGAAATTATAAACACATCAGTCCGTCAATGCGGACGCTTCGCCTGACGAATAAAATAGAAAATAAAGTCATTGCAGACACAACGAAGCAAGCGAACAAACAATCATTTGCTTTTCAGTGGTAATATCTCAATCCAATAACCATCGGGATCGGATATAAAGTATAAGCTCATTTTTTCGTTTTCGTAACAAACACAATCCATTTCTCTGTGAAACTTACGCACTTCGTCATAATCGCCATCCGTGCGAACGCAAAGATGAAACTCGCAATCGCCCAAACTGTACGGCTCTTTTCTGTCGCGCAGCCAAGTCAGTTCCAACAAAAAATCGGAATTATATTTGTCGCATAAATACACAATGATAAATGAACTGTCATCTGCCTCTATTCGTTTACATTCGGTAAAACCAAGAGCCTTTTCATAAAACTCCATACTGCGTTCGAGGTTTATTACATTGAAATTATAATGATCGAATTTCCCTTTTATTTCCATAAATATTAAATTTTTAAATAAATGACACAATTATTATGCCGCAAAGATACAAAAAACAAATAGTTTATCTTGTATTTTATAAAAAAATGTACCTTTGTAAAAAATATTAACTAATTAAATTATTAAAACATGAAAAAACTATTTGCATTATTTACTATTTTGTTTTGTATGTCGTGCGTAAATCAGGAAAAGAAAAGCGCCGATACGCAAAACGCAGAATCAAAAAACATAAAGGATATGAGTTTTGAAGAATTATTTACAGGCATTTCGGCAGAAGAAATTGGCGATAATGTATTTAAATTGGTAGGAAAAGACATTACTGTGATTACATCGGGAAACGAATCTGATTTCAACTCGATGGCTGCAAGTTGGGGAGGAATGGGCATTTTGTTTAACAAACCGACAGCATGGTGTATGTTACGAGCAAACCGTTATACGCTCGAAATTATAAAACGTGAACACACTTACACATTGTCGTATTTTCCCGAGGAATTTAAAGAACAGGTTTTGTTTTTCGGAAGCAAAAGCGGGCGCAACACAAACAAAATGAAAGAAACAACACTCACGCCTGTTCAAACTCCAAGCGGAAATATGACTTACAAAGAAGCGCGTCTGACACTTGAATGTAAACTGACAGAGATTACAACGGCAAATCCCGATGATTTTTTAAATCAGGAAGATAAAGATTTCATTTTAGGCGGTTTTGAAGAAGCGAAAGAATATCACAAATTGGTTTTTGGCGAAATTACCAATGTGTGGATAAAAAAATAATTAGTGTCTGTTATTTAATGATTTAAAAACAAAAAACAAGCAGATTTATATGCAGTTCGAATATTTAACCGTATGATATAAATGTGATTTACTTGTACATACATGTAAAATATTGGAACAGTTTATTTTCAGTAAATATTTGAATTAAGACAGGAGAATCTTTATAAAAATTCCTTATACATTTTAATTTTTACCTATCTTTGCAAATTATTTTATAAAAATTATCATGGCAAAAAACGAATTTGAAAAATATGCAATTAAGCATTTGGGCATATCAAGCAATGTATTAAATCAATACGCATCATCCATTACGCCTTACATTATCGAAGAGCGACAATTGAATGCTGTATCGATGGACGTATTTTCGCGCTTGATGATGGAACGAATAATATTTCTCGGCACTGTAATCAATGACGAAGTAGCAAATATTGTTCAGGCGCAACTTTTGTTTTTAGATTCTGTCGATCCGTCCCGCGATATACAGATTTACATAAATTCGCCCGGAGGCGCCGTTCATGCAGGTCTTGGAATCTACGATACCATGCAACTTGTAAATTCGAGGGTTTGCACAATATGTACAGGAATGGCAGCATCGATGGCAGCCGTTTTGCTGACGGCAGGCGCAGCAGGAAAACGCTCGGCGCTTACACATTCGCGAATTATGATTCATCAACCGCTTGGCGGAGTGGAAGGGCAAGCATCGGATATTGAAATCACAGCACGCGAAATTGTGAAATTAAGACATGAACTTTACGAAATAATTGCAAAACATTCTAACAATAAAATTTCGAAAATAGAAAAAGATGCCGACAGAGATTATTGGATGACATCAGCCGAAGCTCTTGCATACGGAATGATTGACGAAGTTTTAACCAAACAAAAAAAGACAGATGAAACAAAATAAATGTTCGTTTTGCGGAATATCGGAGAATGAAGCTATCATACTGCTACAAGGTTCGAATGCTTTTATTTGCGAAGAATGTGTAAGCAGAGCGTACGAAATTCTGCGAGGCGGGTCGAATCCCAAAAGACAAAGAAAAAATAAACTTTCTTTCGCAAACATTCTGAAACCCGAAGAAATAAAATCTGTTCTCGACAAATATGTAATAGGACAGGAAGATGCAAAAAAATATCTGTCGGTTGCAGTGTACAATCATTACAAACGAATATTGCAGCCTGTTGACGACAACGATATCGAAATAGAAAAATCGAATGTAATAATGATAGGCGAAACAGGAACAGGTAAAACGCTTTTGGCTCAAACAATAGCAAAAATACTCAAAGTTCCGTTTACCATTGTAGATGCAACAGTGCTTACCGAAGCAGGATACGTAGGCGAAGATGTTGAAAGCATCCTTGCGCGTCTGCTTCAGATTGCCGATTACGACGTTGCATCAGCCGAACTCGGAATTGTTTTTATTGACGAACTGGATAAAATTGCACGCAAAAGTGATAATCCATCTATAACGCGCGATGTGTCGGGCGAAGGCGTGCAGCAGGCTATGCTGAAACTTTTGGAAGGAACGGTTGTAAACGTTCCGCCACAAGGAGGACGAAAACATCCCGAACAGAAATTTATACAGGTAAATACAAAAAACATATTATTCATCTGCGGCGGCGCATTCGATGGAATCGAAAAGAAAATAGCAAACCGACTTAATACACGCGCCATAGGTTATGGAACGATAAACGATAAAAATAAAATTGACAAAAACAATTTGATGCAATATGTTTCGCATGTTGATTTGAAATCGTACGGACTGATACCGGAAATTATCGGTCGATTGCCCGTACTTACTTATCTGCAACCGCTTGACCGTGCTGCTTTGCGACGTATTCTTACCGAACCCAAAAATGCAATTATAAAACAATATCAGAAACTGTTTGCAATAGACAAAATAAAATTGGAATTTGACGATGAAGCGCTTGATTTTATTGTTGATAAATCTATAGAATTTAAACTTGGCGCACGCGGTTTACGCTCGATTTGCGAAAATATAATGACTGATGCAATGTTTGAAGCGCCATCACGACAGGAAAAAAAATTACGCATCACGTTAAAATATGCGGAAGAAAAAACTAACAAATTATCTGCAAATAAATTGCATGTAGCATGAGTGTTAAGAGAGATCATTAATTAGTTACTCATTAAAAAGAACATAAATTATTTATTAATAGATAATTATGAATAAAAATCAGGTAAAAAAATTGCAGGGTTTTGCGCAATACAAGTTAAAACCCTGCAAATATTTTTAAAATATTATTCCAAAATCATTAAATCAAACATTTACAGTTCAGCAATAAGTAGTCGCTCCTTAAAAAGAACATAAAATATTTATTAACAATCAATTATTAGTTAAAATTAGATAAAAAAATTGCAGGGTTTTAACAATATCCGGTTCAAAACCCTGCAAATATTTTGAAAATATTTTTGCAAAATCATTAACCTAAACAAAATAATTATCAATAAAAATGTCCCGTCAGGGACAAAATGTCGGCAGAAAAATAATTGCCGCCGATATTTTCGCGCGAAGCGCTGCCGATGACATGAAAAACTGTCGGCAACTCGCGCGACATGCATGTGTCTGCGTTTCTTTCTACCAATATTCTGTCCCTAACGGGACAACAAGCATCATCAAACCTAACAGGTTTCCGAAACCTGTTAGGTTGAAAATGTCTGTCTGTTAATTTTTTGTATCTGGAAATTTTACTTGTTAAGGAGCGACTATTCATTTTTAATTGTTATATTTGCACTGTTATGATGAAATATGGTTTACGAATTAAAATATCCATGAAAAAATTTGCATTTATATTATTAATCTCTCAACTTGCGCTGACTGCATTCTGCCAGCAGTCGGATGAAAGCAAAACGGCAAAAAACCTGCAAAAAATCGGACTTGTAAACATCAAAACGATTGATACGACTATTGTTGTTGATTTGAAATATGCAACGACTGATAATTTTACAGGTAAAAATATGTATGGCGATTTTTGCGAAGCCTGTTTGCAGCCCGAAGTTGCAGGGATGCTTGCAAATGCTCAAAAAAAGTTGAAAGAAAAGCATAAAAATTGGAATATTGTGATTTACGATGCGGTTCGTCCGCGCAGTGTACAGCAAAAAATGTGGGAAGTTGTGAAAAATACCGATTGGCAAAAATATGTAGCAAGTCCGTCGCGTATAAGCATGCACAGTTATGGCGTTGCCGTTGATGTCGGCATTGTTGATGAAAAAGGCAATACAATTGATATGGGAACAGGGTTCGACGAATTTACCGAAAAATCGCAGCCTCGCCACGAACAAAAATTTTTACTGCAAAAGAAACTTACTCAACAGCAGGTAAACAATCGTTTGATTTTGCGAAATGCTATGAAAAGCGCAGGATTCAGGTCGATACAAAACGAATGGTGGCACTTTGAAGCAATGACTCGCGAACAGGCAAAACAAAAATATAAACCGATAGATTAATCTCATTATTGCGTTGACTGACTTAAATTAAACAATGCGAAATATATGTTATTTTTGTATCAGTATTCAGCAATCAAAATATTTTCTTTTTTGATGTTGTTACAACAAAATCTTTTAAATAAAACGGCTCAAAATAAGCAATATCAACAAAATCGGAGTTGGCAAACTTTTCGACTGCAATATCAGTCATTCCTTTTGCAGATGCCTGTATTTCGGCAAATATTGCATTCGGAGAACTTATTACCGACTTGCATTTTTCAGCGCCATCTCCGAAAAATATTATTTTGTTTGTCTTCAATAATTCGGTAAAAGTATTTTCGTCAACGATTT
>JAISYZ010000164.1 GCA_031269545.1 Prevotellaceae bacterium | reverse complement strand
AAGACACTTCTTTCAAAAATGGTTTTACTTTTTTGGGGGTTAGCTTGTTTAGGAATACCTGCGGCATAAGTACGAAAAAATAGGCGGTCATTTCGTATTTTTCAATGCTCTCAAGCATGTTTTTTGCTAATAACATGATTTTCTCCATCGGCGATAACGGCATTTCCGCAACTTCCAAAACGGCAGCGTTGGCGCTTGTTACGGCGCTCTTCACTAATTCGGCGTATAAATCTTCTTTCGATTTATAATAATGATACATTAGTCCGGTACTGATGCCAGCCAACTCGGAAATATCCACGATACTCGTTGCCGCCAGTCCTTTTGTGGCAAACAGTTTTAGTCCTGCATCTCTAATTTTTTCAATGCTTAATTCCTTAATATCAGCATTTTGTTCTTTTGTCCTCGGCATATTTTGATTGAATAATAATTCAACAAAGGTAAATGTTTTTTTGAAAACAACAAAATTTACGAAAATTTTGTTGTTTCGAGCGCAACATATTCCCGGTCTTTCCTGCGAATATAGTTGCGTATATCAACTATCTTGCTTACGTCCAGACCGTCCACCGTAGCCGTGCCTTCTTCGGCAAGCAACAAGGTCGCAAGAATGTGAAATAGACTTGTTTTCCCCGCGCCATCGGGTCTAATCAAACCGAACTACTCGCCCCGTTCAACCTCAAAACTGATATTTTTCAAGGCTTGAGCATCCCCGTAACTTTTCTTTATGAAGTAACGATTAACCGGCAAGTGACAATTGTTCATTTTATAATTCTTTTCAATTTACTAAACAAACAATAGTGTTAGCTATTTTTGTCGATCAAACGCAAAGCGTTTTTGGGAAACCGCTGTACAATCAATAGGGTGGCCTCGTCTTCCGATGGTTCATCAGGCGGTATATGCCACGCATGATTTTTTAATCCTGTCTAAAGATTCCATCATCATTCGACGAGCCACTATCATGGCGCTACATATTTAACGATTTCGCCATTTTTCAGCAAATACAGTTGCCGGTTATCCAGCAAACGAATATTACCTCGGGTAAGAGGTTCGTCGGTTTGCAGTTGCGTATGACCGATTATTTGTATAAGAAAATCGCTGAAATGTTCCTGTTCGTCAAAATGTTCCGATACATCCGCCCACAACGGACTTCCTGCCTCATGATAACCGCCTCTGTACATGGAGGCTTCGTAAAACGCTTCGATATTGGTAACAAACAAATTGTTCATCTGTTCCTCAAGCGTATTTCCCAATTTCGACAATTCGGCGACATGTGCGTCATACCAGCCTTTCGTTATCCCTGCATGAATAAACAGGTAATTATCGATCTGCTTACACAGTTGAAACAGTCCGGCGGTTTCTTTGCCCGTCAGGATTTCGTTGTACGATTGAAAATATTGATAATCAAATCGCCCGCAGGCATAATTGCGGTTATAATAATGCATTTCGTGATTACCAATCAACAACGTGATGCTGTCGGGATGCTGTTTTTTGAAATCCACGATTGTTTTCAAGTTCTGATAAGCATGATCTTGCGTAAAACCTTCCTGCGGATATGGATCGGTGTAATCGCCTAAAAATATTACCGTTCCTTTATAATCTAACGCAGGTTTCCAAAAATCTCGCCCGTGAATATCGGGTACAATTAAAATTTCTTCCATTTTATATAATTTTTAATAATTTAAATACAAAGGTACATCTTTTTTTTAATATAGCGTTTTTTTTTGAGTGGATTTCTATAATACATCGTTTAAACACGAGTCTTTCTCCCTTAAAGAACCGCAGATGATAGAGACAGTTTCTCGACATCCGTAGTGTATTTGGATATTTCCTCCAAAGAGAATCCTAACTGCTGCAAATTTATCACAACCAGAGCTTTTGCTCGTTTTTCACCTTCCTGTAATCCTCGTTTTTCACCTTCCTGCAATCCTTTTTGCAACCCTCGTTTTTCACCTTCCTTCAATCCTTTTTGCAATCCTCGTTTTTCACCTTCCTTCAATCCATTTTGCAACCCTCGATTTTCACCTTCCTGCAATCCTTTTCGTCCAGCGGCATTTATGCCGCTATTGTAGTCCAAAACTGCCTTTTCGTGCATCTGATAAATGTGTAATGATTCTTTGTCCTGTGCGACGTACATAATTTTATCATTCGCTTTTTTAATTGCTGCATCCATTTTTATTATTTTTTTAATTGTTTCATTTCCAGTTTTTTTATCGAAAAAAGTTAACCAACGGTGAAGAGCGTTATTTTCTATATCTCTATCCTTCAACCGCCTGAACTTTATCATATCAATAAAATGCATTTCCAACACATCGGTAAGAAGACAATCTTTGTGAGTGTCTTCCCAGAGATGAAAACTCGCATGAATTTCGTCTAACGAAAGAAACTCTGCACCAAGTATATTAATCGTTATTACACTGGACAGTTTCGTGTAATCTTTTCCAGCATCAATGTGTTTGGAGTATTCGCGACTCCAATAAAACAGACTGCGTTTGTCCATATTGTAAACATTGCGAAGTTGTACCTCAATGTTCACTATCGAGCCATCGCCCATTTCTGCACGGACGTCCAATTCACTGGATTTGCCGCCAATAATATCTGCCGATATCTTCCTGTTTTCGAGTATCGTTACCGACTTAATATTGTTTTTGCCCGTCTTTTGAAGAACAACATTCAGAAACGCTGTCAATTGTTCTTCGTCGCCTTTCTCGCCCATGTACTTCATGAACAGATAGTCATTCAACGGATTTAACCTTTTCCCTGTCATATTAATATCGTTTTATTGCCGCAAATATAGTGTTTTTTTTACAGAATCAAGAAAAAAAACACAATGTTTTTGTATTTGATACTGTTATCGTGAATTTTCAATTCCCGAATCGCAAACGCATACCAGATTCCGGTCGCCATATCCGTTATCGACACGGGCTGATGCGGGCCAGAATGACGGTCTATAAATTATTCAAATGTGATTTCATTCTTTTTGTAGTCGATAGATATTTTGCCGAATTTTGCCAAAGCCGACTGTCCCAACAGTAAAGGCGCTTCCATATTATGGACAATCGACGCACGCACATTGGTCAGTTTCCGGTTGCCGATTTCTACCGAACGAAGCCTTATCACTGTGCCTTCTTCGATACTGCCATTGGCTATTCGGTATTGTTCGACGCCAAGAAAATCACTGTCGCTAAGTTTGTTCTGTTTATAGAGAAACAGCGCTTCGGTGAGCGACATCGTAATATCCGAGGCGCCGGTATCGAAAATAAATTCCATTTTGTTACCATTGATTTTACACGGAATATGGTAAACGCCACCATGTTTTTTCATCTTTACAATAGTTTTACCTCTCGTAACCTCAACTTTCCGGTCGCTTTCACGCTGACGGACGTCTTTTCCTCTGGGTTTATGTTTACACGACAGTATGAAAACACTCAATAATATGATACTGAAAATATAACCGACTTTTTTCATTGTATTATTCTGTTTGTTGAATAATGCCCGGCTTGGGAATTATATGTATGACAAAACGCTGATTTTGTGTGTTTGATGAATTATCAGGCTGTACCCTGAACGGACTTTCATGTCCGCTGCCGGAAATAATCACTTCGCAATGATTGGTATTGCAATCAATTCCATTATCTTGCCAATACTTAAACAATGCCAGTGCACGCTCGTAACTTAACTCATAATTCCGTACGTAATTATCTCTTGATGACTGACCTTCCAGAATAAGCAGATATTTGACATTCGGATTTTCGTTTGCCGCATCATCGACAAATTTTTTTATAGAACTGCCAACAGATAACAGTTTGTCTAACTGGTCTTGCGGAATGTCGTAAATATTGGAACTGCCTTTTGTGAATGATACGCTGATATTCTTTAATGTATGACGTTTGTACTGAGAATCATATTCAAAATATTGCGAATTGATATTTTCTATCGATTCTTCAATTTCTTTTATCTTATCCAACTGTGCCTGTGTCGCTTTCATTTTGTTATGATATAAAACAATTGTAAAGACAAACAATACCAGCATGACAAAAAACATGCTGGTCATCAAATCGGAATAACTTGTCCAGAAAAATGATTCTTTTGTAGTTTTTGACATCGCTTTAACTAAATCTTAAAATATTGAAACAGATATATTACGCCACTGCCAACTATTGTAACGGCTACAATGACAAACACAATTTTCATCCATAAAGTGATAGCGCCTTTTGCTTTTGCTTCCGCCAGTTTTTCAATACTGCTCACAATTCTGTCGATTTTATTATCCGTATCGGCAGACGTTTTCGACAGTTTTTCTATGGATTCCACAAGTCTGTCGATTTTATTATTCTGTTCGACAGTTGCTTTTTCCATTTTTGACATGCTGTCTTTTACAGCAGTCAGATTTTTTAACTCAGATATGATTCCGGATGTTTCCTGCAATTTGACGCTCAACATTGTTCGTTGTTCATCGATGGCTTTTACAAGCATTTCAGTCTGTTTTGACATCGTATTTTTTATGGAATTCGTCTGTTCAACTGCTGCCACGTTAAATGTTTGTATTTGCTCTTCAGTAAGTTTTTTTAAGTCCGAAACTGCATCTTTAATAGTTTTGGCAAAGTCTATAACTGTTTTGCTGATTACTCCTTTTTGTTCTTGTATCAGTTTGGCACACATTTCCTTAAATGTTTTGTCAAACTCTTCAATTAATTTTTCGAATGCCGTTTTGCGATTTTCAAGTCCATTGTCCAATTCTTCAATCAGTTTACGGGCATTATTCAAATAATCGTTTACGCCATGCAAAGATTCGCCCAGTATCCCAATTTCTTCGGTACATTTTTTCAGTTTATCATATAATTCGCTATTAGCTATAGCGATCTTTTCGATTTTCAGTCTGCTGATACCATCTATCGACTCGGTATGCAATTTATACGATTTATTGATTGTCTCTATGGTAGTTTGCAGCAGTGTAGCGTTGGTCGAAAATGTGTTATTGAATTGAGCAAGATCTTGACTCATTTTTCCAATAGCATTTGGTATATCATTGGACAATTTACTCGGAAACAATCCGCTTAAGAAATTGTTTTTATTCTTTTCTGCGATCGATTTGCTGCTTTTGAGTCTGAGAGAACTCACCGTTGTAAGAAAAATGCCGACAATACTTGTAATCATCGCCAATGATACGCCTTGCAATAAAGGATTAACATTTGATATATCATCGGATATAATTTCGATACCGCCTTCTTTAAATACTAAAAAACCAAGACCGACCAAAATGCCTGCCATTGTTCCCATCAAACCAAGATATAGAGGAACAGGAATTTGTGCATTGATTTCTTCCTCTTTAGCATCGCTGTTTCTATCGACAATATCTTTAATCAATTGAAAATCGGCGATTACGCCTTCATTCTTTTCCTTATAATTTTTGATTGTTTCAATAATTCTCTTCAACACTTTATTTTTTTTCAAAGCGTCGTCTGATTGGTCCAAAAGTTTATTCATATCATATTTAACCGGAAAAATCCTTCTGAGAGTTCTCAATTTACACAACGTACTTATAAAAAAGTAAATTTGAATGATTACAATACCGATTATCACTAACTTTATTATCTCTTCATGCCCCATATTTATATGAATCTAATTGTTGCTTTTTTTACTACTTGCCATCTGCCGTCGGACTGACGCTGAACTTCACCCGGAGCAAGATTCTCAATGTGTTTGGCATAGCCAGTATAATTAATATCCTCGCATACTTTATCGAAAAACGCATTCTTGTTTACAATGGCTTCCTGTTCATCACCACAAAATTCAAACTTTGCAATATTTCCATTTATATCGAATAATCTGAACCTGCAGTCGTCATTCTTACTGTCCGATTCCTGTGACAAATAAACGCCCGCTTTCAACTTTATATATTTAACATTAGAATTTGCCGGCACATCCTCTATGGGCTCATGAGCAATGATTGGCTTATCGTTGGATGGGGGTTGACACTGTTCGGTTTGTTGCCCTGATTGCTGAAGTTTTTCTCCGGACGGCTGTATCTTTCCTTCAACAGACGTCAATTTTTGGTCCAATCGCTGCAATATACTTTTTATACCTTCAATAGACGTCAAGTTTTGTTTCAATATATCTTTAATATTTCTGTAGTTGGCTGTTGAAGATGTTTTTATACGCTGCCACAATACTAATGATACGGCAATATTGCCTGCTGCCAAAACAATAATAATAACGATTAGCAATAACAGCAGTTTAGAATTCCCAAAATCATTTTTCTGTCCGCTTTTGACGGCGCTTCCTGAATCCCTGTTTTGTTTTGGTGGACCTGCCACCTGTACGTTTCCGGAGGCACAAAATTGTTTTATTAACTCTTGTCTTAATTCTGATGTTACAGACTTCAATTTTTCATCAAATGGACCATCCAGTTTTAACAGTAAATCAATCTGTTGATCACATTCAAGCAATTTATCAAACTGATTTTTTCTTTCATTGATTTTTGCGAATAAATTCTTCTCTGTATCCGACCATCCATTTGCTTTCAATAATCTGGAAAGATATTCAAATTTTATCGGATTGCTAATTGTGTTATTGGCAAGTTTAGGTTTAATACTGTCATCATATTTTTTGATATTAACTTTTTCTTTTGGAATATTTCTAACCGTTTCAATATATGCTTGCGTATATTTACAATTAACGTAATCGACCAGATCTTCAAAAGATTGTTCGTCAATTTTCGGTTGTGCCATGCCTGATATGCCTGATATACAGTACAACAAAAGCACACTTAATAATCCTGTTATTTTTTTTGTCATTGTCATTTTATTATTGTTGTTTACTCTTATCATATATAGTGTTCGACAAAGCATTAAGCATTCCGTTAAGCGGATAGAAGAAAAAAGTTTCTTCGATGTGAATTTCACCGGCAGCTTTTATGGCGTCTTCTATATTTTTTTGACCGGTAATGTCTTCCAATTTCTGATCTAATCCTTTTCTAGTATAAGTTTCCAAATCTTTCTCCCATGTTTCTTTGGTTATCATTAACGATGCATCATCTATTCCAAAGTTATTATGATAAGGAATATCATTGTTTAAATCTATCACGAACCTGATAAATTTTCTTGCTTCTTCTACGGTTTTTCTCAGATATTCTTCACGATCTATGTCGCCGTATTTCTTTTGGACAAAGAAAGATTGATTATCCGAACTGTCCAAAATCACTTTTGTTTTGTCAATATGATCGTAATCCTGTGCTTCGGGAGCATATATGCCACCTTTACAGGTTACCTCTTTAGGGTTTTCCGGACTTTGAAGAATGGTTAACCCGTTTTTATCATACTGTTTTCCGTAGATCTTTTCGAATATCAGTTTTGTATAGCGCTCCAGCAATTTTTTATCGTTTGTAAGTATTTGAATTACTTTCGAACCGTTTCCGCTGAATGCAATATGCCGCGGCATTGACAGTTGTTTTGCTTTCATTATATGCGCCAAATGATAAATAAGAGCGGCATAAAAAAAGATAAAAATGATTTTTTGTGTGCCGTCTCCCTGTAACATTTCATTGAAATTAACACTGTTCTGCAGATTTCCGTCAATGATTGTTTTATTGCTCTGCAACGAAAAAAAGAATGACGCAATATCACTGGATATTCCCTGATTGCATATTTCGGCATATATCGGCAATCCTGCCTCTTCTAATACTTTTGTAATCTCCGGCTTGAATTGCTTGACAATGCCATTGTTATTATTTATAGCATAACCATCGCCGAAAATAGAATTTGCCGCAAACCGGAACGATGTAATATATTTCACTGTTTGGCCGTCGGCAATGACTATATCGGAAGTTCCTCCGCCAATGTCAATAGATACTATGTTTTTAGTGTTGTTGCTGGTTCTCATGTAAAATTTGTACGGAGCTACCGATTCAGTAATGGGAATAATGTTTCCGAGATTGTTGCCAAAATACTGCGTATAAGCACTCTCCCAAGCCTTTTTAAACATATTGAAACGGTGTCTAGTCATGCTGACTGGATAGAACCATACGATTTTAGTCTCGCTTAATATACCGTCATTCAGGATTACTTTGTTGCGAAGTATCAAAAATAACGACTCTATATAACACTTTATTTTTTTAATAGCATCGTTGTCATTCGACCATTTTAACCCTGTATAAATACGGTTATATGGATATCCCTCTCGTTTTTCGTAAAGAAACGCTACATTGGCATGACCTAATGGATATACCGGAAAATTCCAATTGGTATTTGCCGCTGCGGATAAAGCGGTTCGGATTGGAAACTTAAATTCGGGAAAATAGTTTTTATACTGGCCTCCGATTTTCTCGGGAATAAAATCAGAATCAAAAATATATGTTAGGACATCACCAACATCATCAGCTTGTGCTACCAAATGCAACTGTTTGTCTCGGACTGTAGTAATATCAAGAGGTTTCGGATCAGCACCATTTACACTGTATTCGATATGCGTATTTGTTGTGCCGAAATCAATGGCAAAAGTATATTGATCGGCTCCTGGTTGTTGCTGCTGATGAAAAACAGGAATAACTATGCCTGAAAATCCGCCCGGACAGATAATTCTGATATAATCGAAATTAGAGTTTCCAAGAATGAAATTTTTGCATTGTGGAGGCATTCTGAAATTGCTATTTCGTATTACACATTCTGTTTGTACGTTGGGATCAGCATATTGCACACGTACATTATACTTCTGTCGTACATCATACTTCTGTACCTCTTCAAATTTTCCGGTAATCAGTCCAAACCGGTAATGTGCATCGGTGTGTGCTGCAAATTTGATATTGGGAAACAGTGCAAATACAAGAGAGTCTTCCTTCATTGCACCTTTATTATTTTCGTCAATATCAGGCTCTATGTTTGCACAATAAACTCTTTTGTATGTGATATAATTTCCACTTTTTATCGGAATACGCAATGTTACTTCCACACCGTGGACGAGATCTCTTATCTCTATCATTTTCTTTTTGTCCGGCATTGTTCCTTTCAGTTGTTCTACTGTAAAAAATTTAAAGAACAAATCGGTCAACGGCAGTAGATAACTTTTACCATTGGCGTTGTCTATGTTTCCATCGAAGAAACTGCTTTTGATGATTTCGTGAGGCATACGTATAATCGTATCTTCCAGAAAATCGCTGATGGTTAAATATGGATATTTCGATCCGTCTGCCGGTAATGTTCTTTCAGTAGGCGAAAGTTTATCCCTGTAAGGCGTCTTTGTATTCGGATCCCAATCTGCGGTTACATATTTCAATTTTTTAGTAAACCTGTCAAACGGCAAAACCAGAGGATTGTAGCCTTCGTTATGATCAGAATCAATCTCAAAGTCATTGGATGGGCGAATGTTTCTACCTTTTTGTTTCAAGTCAATTCCGAGTACGTTTACCAAATTGTTTGCTTCTCCTATATTCTCAAAACCCTCCCAATCATGAGCCTTGTTGATTATGTCTCTTTCGTTTTCGTGCAATGCATTATAATTTTCTGTTAAATATGCATCCATTTCAGAAAATAGCAAGGCAAAGTTAGGATTGGTAGTCCTCAACAGATGCCAGAATTTTTGATACTCTATATCTCTTTTGTATAACGGAAAAGGGGGTCTGTTGTTGTCAAAAGGCTTGTGGGTGCCAAAATTGATTAACTCGCTTACATAACTTAAATCGTTTGCCGAACTGAAAAACAATGTTGCAGGCGATGTTGCACCAATAAAGCGATTTCCCTCTTTTGCCGTCGGATGAGTACATTTCAGTATAAAAATGCTGTCCATCTTTTTGAAATTATAAGTTTCACTATCCTGCTTTAAAAAGATGTCGTAAGTTTTAGCCAGTTGCTTGTGACCTTTAGAGTTTGATTCTCGCAAGCTTGCCAAATCATTTTGTCTATTCCATTCCAATATTTCGATGAAACCTTTGTATTTATTGAAATTAAAGAATATTTGCCCGACATCAAGACTGTCGGACACCATTTTATGGTAAATGGTTATATCGTCAAGCTTACCGCTTTTCACCACTTCGGCGAATGCGTTTTTCACCAAATCAATCCTTGCAAAAGGCGAAGGAATAGATGTGATTTCTTTTTTTGAAGTCTCTCCGTTGGGGTCTTGAATGCTTTCGATAGCATCTGTACTAATTTTCTTAGAGTCTGCCCAATGAGTGACGGTGTCTTCTTTGCCTTTTGTATGTATTCTGAATATATGTCCCATAATAAATTACCTCATATTAAATTTTTCTTTTGTTACCAATTTTTCCGTTGCATTATAAAACATTTCTATAAATTTCTGTTCTTTTTCACCTGTTGTCTTTTGTTTATTTAGAGCACTGTCGAACAGGGCATAATTTTTAGCGCCAAATATATTTTCCCTCGGCTTTTCGCCTTTTACCAACTCGAACAGTTTTTTTTCCGTCAATTTCAATTCGTAAGGTTTGAACGCCCGTTTATTATCGCCCATTTCCTCCAACCATTCCAAATATGCTGTTTTCACCCCGTTCAGATACGACTGATAAAATACCGAGCGAAGAAACAAATCATCAAAATTATTGTCAATAGCATAGGTTTGCTGATTCCTTCCTCCTTTTTTAGAATCATGAATGTGTTCGTTCAAATATTTACAAAATAATACAAATTGCGTCATCGGTTTTTCTATCAGTTCTCGGGTTGATGTATCCAAATTCGAAAATATGATTTCGTTTGTTTCGTCTCTAATGCCGAATTCCTTGTATTTTATTGAACCAAAATCGGGAACACCGTTATTGTTGTTTGGATCAATATTAGTTATTAACAGTTCATCTTGAATCTGTGCAAAATCAACAATAGCCAGCGCCGAAATCAGTTCGATGAAATGAGCGTTGTTTCTTTGTTCGGCGCCGCCTTCCGAATGGTTATAATGGTCAAAAACATTATCGCCGACATAATACAGCACATTGGCTTCATTCATATTTTTATCGTAGTACGATAAAGCCGCTTTTGTCTTGGATATAAAAGTCGAAGAATCTATTTGACTTTTCTTGTCGTCAGCAGCAGCAGGCTCCACTTTAAAATACGGAAGTACAGAAACTGCGCCAATCGGAGCGACTTTTATAAGTCTATTTCCGTTGATTTCGTCCGATATTGCTCGCAAATTCTTCAATAACAAAGGAAATCCACTTGCTCCCGTTCCTCCGAAAATAGAACTGATAATAAATATACGATCGCCCTGATTGAACGATGCTGCGAATTTGATAAACTCCTGCGAATTGCTGAACTGATTCAATACAACGCTACCGATATTGGGATTACCTTTGAATCCGACGTCCATAGTCGAACCAAGGTTTTTTGCAGAAAACAGCATGGACGCCAATGCATAATTAGCATTTTCCCTTCCCTCGTCTCTCATTAACGGTAACCCGATATACGTCTTGAAATTAGTATTCAGCGTATCTTGCAGACTCATAGTTATATTTTCAGTTTCATTTCCCGAAAGCACAGTCAGGTTAATTTCATTACTGAAAAAAGCATTTTTGGATGCATTGTTGAATGTGAGTTTACTCCGTACTTTTTTATAATCGCGCATCAGTTTTACTGTACGCGTTAAATCCGCCGCTGCATGGTCGGGGTCAATCACAATAGGTACTATTTCGTAGCATTGTCCGGCGGCGTTCTGCACTTTTACTCCTGCCGCCATCAACATTGTCAGCGACTTCAGCACCCTCGAACCGGTGCCGCCTATTCCAAAAACATATAATTTACTCATATTAAACTATTTTTTCTTACATTAAAAAGGTGAATGCCCGGCATTGCTGCTCTTCCATTTTACAATTAATGAGAAAATACAAAAAAATCCTATTGATACAATAGCATTGGCTACGCCGAACATCCAACAGTCAGATGCATAGATCAATTGAGAGATAATACTCCCGCTTGCCTCTCGTGCGTACATTACACAATCTCCAATTTCGCCGTTGATGAAACCGGAATAAACCCATCCCCAGCCAGCAAACAGATTTATCACCGCTGTAATTATAAGCATAATAAACCAGTGCCGAAACTGTGCAAACTCGGGATGATTAATAACATAGTAATAGACAAGCGCTATTCCAAGTGAAATGCCGGACATCATTAACCCCACCTGTTTAAAAATTTGAGGGTTACTGTAATCTTCCGTCGCGCAGTTGTATCCCCACAGATACTCCGACAGACTTGAGCCGTAAAAGCCCTCGAACCATAAGTAAATATTAGCAAAAATATCATTCATAATAAATTAATTTTAATTATTTTATATTTATTTTAATTTCCGTGTAACAATCATTTTTATATGTAAACGCTTCATATACGCCCTGTATCTGATATTTGATTCCATACGTTTTATCGGCTACGGCTTCTGAACCGTCGTCGTCGTTCACATCCTCAATCCATTGCGGTATTTTAATCAGCAGTTTGACAGATACCGCAAAGTTTTTTTTGAGTATCGCTGTCGACAAATTTATCGAATGAGTATAACCTGACTGATTGCCTGTCGCTGGCGTTATGTTCAAATCAAAATCATTATCGTTCAGTCGATAACTGGATTCGTCCAGCAAACAGTCATTATCTAAAAGGAATCCCGACAAATTGGCATTAACAGAAAACTTTGCCATGCCCGAAGTTTTGCCCTTTGAATCTTTTTTCCATTTGAGAATAGTTTTCTTCGGGTCTTGTCTGTCCAGTTTAAACTCGCCTGATCCCTGTTTAACGGCATAGTTTACCGTTCTGTTTCCGGCGCTGACAGAAAAAACATTTTTCACTCCACCGCCAATAAATTTACTGTCCGGCGCTTTCCGGCGCAGTTCGTTCAACTGTCCGGCGTCGCCAATCACCCAGATATAATACGGACGCTGCTCATTTATATTACTTCGTGCATCAATTTTATTGTAATAAATACCGTTGAAGTTTGAAGATAACCGATAAACAATTATAGCGGCGTTGGCATTGTGTTCCAAATATTTCACAACATTGCCTCTTATGGTGGTTTTTTGGCTTACAAGATATTGATCGGCGTCTATGTTTTTCCCCGGCGAAAAAATACCGTCGGTAATCAGAATCGAAACAGTATTTTTCTTAGTGTTCGACAAAACCGAATCTATCACATTGGCAATATCCGAAGTTCCACGGTTTCCGCCTCGCTGTTTGAATGTAGCAGGTTCCAGATTTTCAATAAAATCTCTGACATTGGAACCAAATGGAATTATTTTACTGTTAATATAAAAGAGATTCAGGTTATCTGTTATATTCGATATGTCGATATCGGTCAGATAACTGTAAATTGTCTGTTCAAATTCGGTTACTCCATTCACATATCCGTCCATACTGCCGGAGTTTTCGATGTAAACATTGATTGCTTCAATTGCTTCAATTGTTTCAATTGCTTCGGGCGCAGGCTCCACGATATTGACCGGACTACTGTTACCCGGACCACTGTTACCCGGTCCTTTGCATCCCGATAACAAAATCGTCATTCCAGCGCAGGCTATAATCAATGTTTTAAATACTTTGTTCATCTTTTTCTTTTTTTCGAGTAGCGTTAATTCGTTTCAGCAATTGTGCTATTGTATAGTCTTTCAGTTTGACGTCGTCCACGCCGCGATAGATTGCCTTAGCAGTTTTCACGACAGGCTGCAAACTTTCCCAAAGATCGTTAAACAGTTCGATATTCTGTTTAGTCAATCTGTTACGTTTACTTATCAGATCGTTTTGTTTCACGTTCAGGGCGCTGATTTCGCCGATTTGACTTTCGATATCACTAATCATTTCGGGTCTTAACCCTTTTGCTTCCAGCGCCGGCTGGTTACGTTTCACTACAGTGATTACTTTCTGCATGTTCGACGCCAAACCTTCGGTATTGCATCTGGTGATATCGTTTCGAACGTTTTTCAATCCGGCGTCCTCTACGGTAACGTCCAAATCGTTGGCTCCGAGTTTGAGATAACCTTCCAAAACATTCAACTTCACCCGCAAGCCTTTGGATTTGCTGTACAACTGTCTGGTAACAGTCTTTAATTCTTTCGTAACCGAAGACGAACTGATCAATTCTTTGCATAAGTTGATTTTAGTTTCGATTCCCGTTAAATAATCGGGAGTAAACACCGATGAAAAACTGCGGAAATCATTGATGTCTTTCTTTACGTTGCTCAGAAGAAATTCACCTAACACGGGTACATCTTCTATTTTTCCTTGAAATTTCTTTGCCATGATATTATATTTTTAAGATTAAACATTATTTTCGTATTTGATTTTGATAACATTGTATCTGTTTTCGGCAACATTATGTCTGTTTTCGACAACATTGTATCTGCTTTTGGCAACATTGTATCTGCTTTCAACAACATTGTATCTGTTTTTGACAACATTGTGTCTGTTTTCGATAACATTGTATCTGCTTTCAATAACATTATGTCTGCTTTGATAAGCATATTCAATTTCAACAATATAATGCAGTTGTAAAAAAATATTTGTTGATATATTTTTGAATATTCGAAATATTTGTGTTCCTTTGCGCCATTTACAAAGCAATGAGGGCGGGCGGGGTGTTAAACTTTTTTTCGACAAAAACAAATTTTTAGGAACAAAATTTAGAATAATAAGCGCAAAGTTATCTTCTCTTCCTGTTCGAGTCAGGAATTGGAATCTGTTTTGGTCATTATTCGCTTGCACTAAAAACATTTTAATAATACACTTTAAAATTGTTCAAAAAATACTTTCTATTTAAAAATGCAAATATAAAACTTTTTTTAATTACAAAATCATTTTAATGCAATTTTTTTCAAAAAAAATTATAAGCCACTGATATTGTGATATAAAAAATTTATCATACAGCTATTTTTTTCGTTTTTTTCCTGTTTCGGAAGTGCGAAATCCACAGATTCCACCGATTTATAGAGAAAAATCTGTGCAAATCTATGTAAATCTGTGGACAAAAAATACTTTCCTCCGAAGACAATCCTATTAATCTTTAAATCCCGATTAAGATTAATAGGATTGTAAGATTCAGAACTCCTGACCCGTTTTCATTTATAATTCTAACAATCAATCACATAATCTTTATGTTATCGCAAAATAAAAAAGTCGCATAATTACAAAAAAAGTCAATTTTGAGTTATTCTTC
>JAISYZ010000169.1 GCA_031269545.1 Prevotellaceae bacterium | reverse complement strand
TCCAAAATACCCGGCGCGTTTTATGCGTTCTTTAATGCCAATGTACAGGCGATAGCCAACCATTATGGCATGTTTAGAACCAATCCTGCAAAAGCAATTACCATTGCGGCAATACATGTAGCGTTGGGCGCGTTAAATTATAGCGTAGTGTCCGCTTTATTCACTGCCGCCGGGGGCGATGACGATAAATTGAAAAACCTGAGTAATTACCGCAAATATGTCAATATCTTTATTCCTGCCGACGGCGAAGGTTTCGTACAGCTCCCGCTATCCCAAACATGGCGGCCGTTCTGGGCGATGGGAATAGCCCTGGCGCAGGTATGGAACGGGGAACTGACTGCCGGGGAAGCGCTGAAAGGCGTAGCGGAACAGGCCGGTTCCTGGTCGCCTATTGATTTTGGCGGGAATGCCATAGAAGGCTTTGTCCCGACATTCGCAAAACCGCTCTACGAAACCTTTTGGAAAGAAGAAAATTTTATGGGAACGCCGCTAAAAAGTAAGATATATGATAAAAAAACCGAAGGGAATACGCCTAACTACCTGCGGGGCGTCCGCACCGACCAGCCCGTCCTGTGGCAGCAAATAGTCGAAGCCATAGTAGCCGGCGATAAGGCGGCAGGTACAAAACAGTACAATGAAGCCGGAACAGGACTGCCCACCACACTGGGCGGCGTGGATATATCCCCCGACCAGTTGCAACACCTGCTATTGAGTTATACCGGCGGCGTTGGGACTTTTTTTAACGACCTCTTTAACCTGACCGCTAACTTGGTTACCGGCGGGGAGGTTACCCCCAATAAAATACCCCTCGTGTCAAGTTTTTATTCCCATGCCAAGCCCGGCTATTATACCAACCGCTATTACCGGCTGAAAAACCTGTTTGACCAGTTTGAAAATAATTTACAAATGGATAAACAAACAGGCAGGATACTCGAATACGTCCATGCGCCAGAATTCCGGAAAATGCTTACCGGCGTCCTGCCCGCCATGAAAACCGGCGGCAAGTACATAGACATGGAACGGGAAAAAGCATTGAAAAAAATCAAAAAACTGTGGGACAGTCAATCTAAACAAATGCACTCGCTCTCCGTCGCCGGTCTGACAGGCGCCAAGGATAAGGAACAGGTCCGGAAAGATGTGGAACGCATTGCCAAAGAAACCGTGCAAAAAGTAGAGCCGGTATTCCGGCAACTGGGATTGAAATATTAATGGAAAAGAGTAATAATCTTTTGTAAACCAAGTGGCGTTTTCTGTTATTTTGTTAAATACAGAAAAAGTAACGACAAATTATTCGATAGATTATAAGCATTTTATGACTTTTTCTCTATAAAAATATGAATTATTTTTTATTAGACGGTGTATAATTCAGAAATTTTCTGTAAGTTTGCAATGCTGATTCCTTTCATAAGGAATAATATGTAAAAAGTTAATTTAAAACAGACAAAGCTATGCATAACATATGTCCTTCCTCAAAAAGAAATTATAGCAAGTATAAAGCCTAAAGAAACTCCACATTCAATCCAAAATGACACTGAAAAAACAGAGTAAAAAAATATCGAAAAATAGGAAACATTTTAGGAAAAGTAGGCTAAAAATTTGGGAAACTCTTATTTTTGATTTGAAAAAGTATTACATAACAGGAGAGATAGCTGTAATTTTGTAATTCAAACTAAAGTCCGAATAAGGAGCGGACGTAAAAGGAAAAATGTATTTCAACAATGTATCAGAAAATTTTCTTGCTTTCTATGTTGTAGATACTTACAATATAAATATGGCAAGTCCTTGTAATACGCCGCCACATTGGACTTGGCGGCAATGTGATGTAGATACTTGTGATATAAGTATGGCGAGTATTTGCGATGATGGATCTTGCAGGTAGATAGCATTAAAATGATAAAATAAATCATAAGATAAATTGTAACATATCTTATGACATTAACAACGTATGAGTTACAGGACAATAAAATTCTATAAATTATGTATTTAAACAATGTTCCAGAAATCTTTTCTATGTTCTATGGCGTAGCTATCTGTGATAGCACCGAAGAAGAGAGTGCTTGTTCCGTCAGTATTACAACTTGTTCTGCCAGTATTACAGCTTGTACCGCCAGTATTACAGAATAAATAGTATAGATAAGTTGTAACATATTCTTCTGATATTATTAACGTCTAAGTTGCAGAATAATGAAACTTAATATATGTATGTAAACATTGTTCCAGAAAGTTTTTTTATCTTCTATGATGTAGATATTTGCGATCACATCATAGAAGAAGATGAAGATAGGGATTGTGCTTGTGCCTAAGAATTGCAAACAGAATCACAGAATAAAGTTCAAGGATAGCTCGTACATATCCTTATTGTATTATTAATATCCGATGGTAATTATGGAGCAGATTATGTATGTAATGCTTGTAGGGTTAATAGATGTGTTGATAGATAATGGTATTGCTATTTGTGGTAATCAATAAAAGATAGTTGCAAAATATCCCATTTATTCATATTTTGATGTAAAAAAATAAAAAACTTATGTACAGAATAAATCCTTTTATTCGTATTTATGAACGTGAAAATGTGAAAGCGCTTTTCAGTACGCTTAATTTAAAAACATTGTATGTTTCGCAGGAAATATACGATAAAATGTTGATTGAGCCGACAAATCAGCTATTAGAAGAAAAGTTTTTGGTTCCGCCTGATTTTAACGCCTTGGAATATTTCAACGAAAATACCTATAGACAAAAAGACAACAATATTAATATTGTATATTTTTTGCTGACTTCTGTTTGCAATTTCAAATGCAGATATTGTTTCGTGGAATCAAGAATTGAAAAACATGATAATGCGTTTATGTCGAAAGAAACTGCTGAAAAAGGAATACAACTTTTGACAAGAAATATAAGTAACAATAGCGATGTTGCTACAATTATTTTTTATGGAGGAGAACCTTTTCTGAATTTTGATGTGCTGAAATATATTGTCAAGAGGACAAAGGAATTTCAAATGAATGTAAAATTTAGTGTAGTATCTAATGGTAGTATAATGAACGCAGAAATTATAGATTTTATCAAAGAGCATAACATTAAAATTAGTATTAGCCTTGATGGTCTGGAAAGCACTAATGACGAAATGCGCATTGACTACAATAATAAAGGCTCTTTCAATAAAATAGTTTCAAGTATTGCAGCATTATGTCAAAATGGAATACAACCTGGTGTTAGTTGTACTATCTCAACGCACAATATGAACAAACTTGACGAAATTATACCTGTATTGGAAAAATACAATATCAAAGGAATAGGCTATAATTTACCTGCCGAGAATGGGAACATTGTTATTTCCGAAACAGAAAAACAAATAATGGTAAAAAATTTGTTGAAAGTCGAAGATATTATTTTTGAAAAACGCATTTTTGAGGACAGAGTTATCAATCGTCGTTTAAAATCTTTTGTTGAGAAAAAGAAATGGATTAAAGATTGTGCAGGATATGGACATCAAATTGCCATAACACCAACGGGGCAAGTAGGTATTTGCCACGGATTGTGGCCGGATGAAATCAACCAAAAAGACAATATTTACTATGATATTGATGTAAATTACACTGGACAAGTGAAAGAACACCCTGTTTGGCAAGAATGGTATAACCGTACTCCATTCAATATGCCTCAATGTTGGAATTGCGAAGCAATAAGTTTATGTGGTGGTGGTTGTGCTAAAAATGCATTTTTACGATCAGGTAGTATTTGGGATATTGATACGGATATTTGTATTCTGATGAAAGAAACAGTGCCTTGGATAATTTGGAAATATTTTGATGTGAGAGTAAAACCAGAATTTAATACGAAATAAATATATTGTTGATATGAAATATTTATACTTGTTTTTATTTATGATATTGCCAATAATCGCAATATCACAAGCCCAACAGGCACAATCGGTAAAACAACAAGTTGATACCATCAGCTCTCTAAATAATACTATTCTTGTAAAAGCAGATACATTGCTCGATCTTAAAAAAGAATATTTAGATAATAGACAAGCATATCTTAATATTTTTTTGATAGTCGCCACAATATTTGTAACACTTGCAGGTGTTGGATTAACTCTTATTATTAATGGAGAGCGAAAAACGTTAAAGGCAGAAAGCAAAAAACAACTTGATGAAATAGAGAAAACAAAAAAAGAATTTGACAAACAGATTAAAGAGCAATTAGATGATATTGAGGGAAAAAAGAAGGAAATACAAAGATTTGTAGAAAAGCAACAGCAAAAAGAAAAGTTAGAAGAGACACGAAAAGAATTACAATCAGATAAAAAGAACGATAATTCGAGCATGTTCAAGGAAAACTTAAATAAGATAATGTCGGATATTAGAGATTACGAAACAGATACGAGTAAAATAAGTGCTACGAATATTTTTAATGATTGTGAATATCAATTTATCAAAGATTGGGCAGGTGCTTTTATAGATTATTGTTCAGAGAAATATGAAAAGGCAAAAGATAAATTTCAGGATTTGCTAAAAAACTATCCCAATGAGTTAAATTATATAGATATATCCAATATTTATAGGTGCTTATCAGTATGTTGTTTAGTGCAAAATCAAGTAGATATAGCATTGACTTTTGCTGAAAGTGCTGTTTCTTTAAATCCAAATAGTTATCTAGCATGGAATGTTAAAGGCGTTTGTTTTGAGGGACTTGGTAAGAAAAAAGAAGCTTTACAATGTTATGACAAGTCAATAAGACTAAATTCCCGTGTCGATAATGCTTGGTATAATAAAGGCGCTATGTTAGATAAGTTAAACAAACAAGACGAGGCTATAATTGCATTGGATAGATGCCTTGAAATAACGCATAATTATGATTTAGCTTTGATTTTAAAAGGGTGTATTTTATATTCAAATGACAAAAAAGAAAATGCACAAGAATATTTCCATAGAATAGATCCTAATCGTGTACCCAAAAAACAGATAGAAGAAGTAAGAAGAATTTTTGAAAAATATAAACAGAATGAAAGATACGAAGAATTTTTGGCAACACGCAGCTGTCCAAAATATCATATAGCTTAATCAATGCGTCCTTGATTTCAGACACGCTTATAAGGATAAATATTGGGCTAAGGTAAGAAATCACTTGGATTATCAAATGTCAATGATATAGCCATCTACCAGCTGAATAAAATAGCTTGACAAAGCCTTAATGTTATAGAAACAAAAAAGTTTATGGCAAATCCCCCAAAAAAAATAAATATCAGATAAACAGGTAATTAGTGATAAATAAACTATAAAGATGTTTGATTTTAGCAAATATAACTTTTGTAGTTAAATAAAAAAGAAAGCATTATGGCTGACGATAAAAAACTCATATTATTACAAAATAATTATTCTGTGGCATATACAGAAGGAGATAATGGACAATGCTTTGTAAGTGAAAGCGAATACAAAAAAGCGAACGAAGACACTCGTAATCCGAAAGAAATTGCCGAAAGTCTAAAAAATAAATTTTATGATACTTTTCTAAAAAAGCATTACAAACATCTCGTTGTATTAACCGCAGCAGGAACTTCTTTAGATAATGGCGATAAAAGTGGCAAAACGCGTAGTGAGTTATGGATAGAATGCCAAACTGAAATAGATGCATTTAAAGAAAAAATTGCCGATTTTGGAAATAAAAAGTTCTATAATGATAAAGACATAGAAAGTTTGTTGTCTTATGTAATATTATTTGAGAAATTAGACGAAAGCCAGAAAACAGAAATAGAAACTTTACGGCAAGCATTAGAAAACAAAATCAAAGAGTTATGTACTCTTGAATTAGATAATTCAGCACCACACAAAGATTTTATCAATAAAATTACTGCTCGAAAAAATAACGATGCTCGCGTTCAATTGTTCACAACTAATTACGACACACTTTTTGAACAGGCTGCAAATAAAGCAGGTTTTGTATTGATTGACGGTTTCTCATTTACTCAACCACGAGAATTTGCGGGGAAATGGTTTGATTTTGACATAGTTAATCGTGAAAAAACACGATTGAAACAGGAAGAAAGTTTTATATCAAAGGTATTGCATCTATACAAATTGCACGGCTCTTTGAATTGGACAAAAACAAAAGATAAAATTTGTCAGAAAGACAATGCCGAAAGCCCGCTAATCATTTATCCTGCAAGCGCAAAATACGAAAGTTCATACGAACAGCCGTATTTTGAAATGATGTCCCGCTTTCAGCAAGCATTGCGAAAAGAAGAAACTTTGCTAATTGTTATTGGCTTTGGTTTTCAAGACAAACATATTAAAAACGTGATAGCTGAAGCTGTCGAACAAAATCCAAGTTTTCAATTATTGATTGTAAATTACAACAGTAACGGCAGCATTTCCTCGGATAATTTAGACGAGTTTTTCACAGACAAAGAAAATATGAAAGTGAAACGAAATGTAAATATCGTATTTGATAAGTTCAAAGATTTTACCGACAAATATCCTGAAAATCAAACATACATTATCAAGGACAAAGAAAATGAAACCGTTTAATCATAATTACTTTTTAGGATATGTGAATGAGGTAACGCCTCAATACATAAAAATACACTTTCCGTCTTCAGTACTTTTAAGTAAATTCCATTTTGACGGTGTGAATTACGCGGGCGGAAATGTTGGCAACTTTATTGTAATTGAAGGCGAAGAATACGGATTTTTGGCACAACTTACCGAACTAAAATTATCTGACAGTGAGAAAAAAGAACTGACAGAAAAAGCGATAGAACACAAAGAATCAGATTTTCATCCAATAGGGAAAGCCGAATTGTTGTTATCTTTTAGTGTTTTTAATCCCGAAAAAGTAGAAAAAACGGTTTCAAAATATCCATCAATCGGTGCAAAGGTTTATTCCTGTTCAGATGAACAAATCGAAAAATATGTAAAAGAGTTTGGTAAAAAAGATGCCGACAGTAATGTATATGCGATATTGGGCAAATTAACCTCTAATAATGCGGAATGTCATATATCACTTAATTCTTTATTTGGCAGACATTGTGCAGTGGTAGGAACAACAGGCGGTGGTAAGAGTTGGACAGTATCAAAATTGATAGAATCAATCACAACGCAAACAAGCAACAAGGTAATTTTAATTGATGCAACAGGCGAATATCATACCTTGAAAACGAAATCCTTTATTTTAGGGACTGATTCATATTTCCCATATCAAAAATTATCAATTCCCGATTTGTTTTATCTGTTAAGACCAACAGGGCAATCGCAAAGACCTATTTTATTAGAGGCTATTCGTTCCTTGAAAATTGTAAAAATTCAAAACAACGGACAAAATACATATAAAAAAGAAAATCAATCAAAATTAGCATATCTAACTTTATACCAGCAAAATATAAAAACAATAGAAGATAATTCTTGCAACTTTGATATTAACTATTTAGTTTCACAGATTAAAGAAGAATGCGTTTATCAATCAGGATTTAGCGACTTGACAAAATGGGGCGGAGCAGACAATAAAACATACGATTATCAAACCTCTCTCATTAGTAGAATAACGGATTTGTTAAACACTGATATTTTTAATCAACTATTAGGGTTACAAACAGTCCCCAAAAAGAGCGACGGCACAAATTATTTATCAATAATTGATGGTATTGATACATTTTTGACCTCAACAACCGACAGCATATTAAGGATAAGTTTTGAAAATATACCGTCTTCTTTTTCTGCAAAAGAAATCGTTTCAAATGCACTTGCTGCATACCTACTTAATAAAGCCCGGAAAAGAGATTTTGTCGAAAATCCTGTTGTTTTGGTAATCGACGAAGCACACCAATTTTTAAATAAAAATGTAAGAGATGATTTTTTTGAAATGCAATCGCTTGATGCTTTTGATTTAATCGCCAAAGAGTGTAGAAAATACGGTTTGTTTCTTTGTTTAGCAACACAGATGCCGCGAGATATTCCTATCGGAACATTAAGTCAAATGGGTACTTTTATTGTTCATAGATTAATAAACGAAAAAGACAAACAATCAATAGAAAATGCTGCTTCGTCGGCAAATAAAAATGCTTTATCGTTTTTACCGATTTTAGGCGAGGGTGAAGCGTTGCTTATTGGCGTAGATTTTCCAATGTCATTGTTAATCAAAGTTGATAAGCCCAATAAACCACCAAGATCTGATACGCCAAAATTGAAGAAAAAATAAACAAATGAATACACAATACGGATAGATTCAAGTAGTAAATACAATGGCTATTCTTTTTGTAGTCCAAAACGAAAAAAAATTTGCTTATTAAAAAAAAGGTTGTAACTTTGCATTCGGAAACAGCGGTTACTGGGTGCCGCTTTATAAAACAGCCCTTACCGGCAACGCGAAGAGCGAACGGGACACCCTTAGGTTATTATTGTAAACTGGGTGTTACGAAAAATGTTAGGTAATCGAAAGATTTCCTTTCGGAAAGGGCGACTTAAAAGTCGCCTTTTTTTTATTTGAGTGTATGATATATATCCTGAGTAAATAATAATACTTTACTAATTTGATACCATTGACCCTTCCAGCTCAACAGTATTGTTTTGGTGTTGTTCGACCAACCGCTCCGTAACCCTTCGATCAACCAATTTTTCTTGATATTTGACTGTATATCGTAAGCAATAATACCCGCCTGTCCGGAGCCGCTTATGATTTGACTTTTGACCGCATCTGCCGTATGCCCGAACAATGATTTCAACTCTACTTTTTGCTGTATATACGTTTTGGCATCATACAGGTACACATCATTTTTTCGTCCTTTCCCCAAGTCCCCCTTATTCGGGAACACCACATGATAACCTGCCCTTGCCAACTTCCCGGTTATGTGAAATTCCGTTTCCGTATATACGGCGCCTTCCATAACATAGATATATACATACTTGCCGGTAACGGTTTTATACCGGAATTTTTTAGGCGCCTGTTTCGCGAAATAACGGGTCA
>JAISYZ010000203.1 GCA_031269545.1 Prevotellaceae bacterium | reverse complement strand
GGTAAGACATATTTAATCAACTTTTCTAACATAACAAATAATAATTTTAAATTATGCAAAGATAATAATTTGAAGCGAATATCAAACATTGTAGACACAGGGTTTTGCTGGTGAGCCATTTTTATTTACAATTATTTTGTTTGGTTTAATGATTTTGCAAAAATATTTTCATCTATTTTCATTCATAACTGCTTATTAATAAATTATTTATATTGCTTTTAAGGAACGACTAAATAATAATCGTATTTTTGCAGTTAGGTTTAATCTTATGCAAATTATTGCTTGTCAGTAGTTTGATGATTGATTACAATGTCGAATTTCGTTGTGTCAACAAATCGCCCAAAGCTCATGTTTTGCATTTCATCGTCGGCTGCTGTGTCAACGAGATTTGTATTACATTCGACTGCAAGAATATGTGAAATGAGTTCGTTGCAAAAGAATTTGGTTGTATCTGCAAAATTGAAATCGTCGTCGAACGGAATTTTTTTGGAAAGATAATATTTTGCCTTGTTTGCAATTTTATGGTTGTCGCGATTTTTCAGCCGAACAACAATAACAGAATTGTTGTATGTGTCGGCAATAAATTCGTTCAATGTTGACTGCTGCATTCCGTTTGTTTTGCTCACCGACAGCGACAATGTGTGAATAACGTTTATACTGTCGTTTTCGATATTCAATATTCCGCAATGCGAAAGTTTATATTTTTCGTTGAGTTGGGAGGAAATTGCCAAACTTATTGCGCCTCTGCCCTGCCGCATGATAATATCGCCGTTGCACAGCAGATTTATTTCATCGCAGGTTAAGGTATCGCAGTTGGATGTTGGCTTTATTTTATTTTGTAATGATGTATTAAAAAAATGTTCCTGTTTGTTTTTGCAACAAAACAGGAACATTGTAACAATAAATAATATGTTGAGAATTTTTCTCAAAACAATTATTTACCCCCTGCATTTGGTAATTCTTTAACTTTCCAACCGTCTTCTTCTTTAACCAAATTGATTGTGTCTTCGCTCACTTCGCCTGTAGGAGAAGTTGTTTTTAACGTTACCTTTGCTGTATTTCCATCTTCAGCAATTTCTTCGCTAACAACTTCAACTTTTACATCTTTAACCAAATTCTTATACATTTCCAACATTTGTTTTCCTTCTTCTGTTTCAGTTTGTGCAATAGATTGCTCAACTAAAGGAACAATGTCTTTGGCAACGTATTTTTTAACTTCGTTAAAGTCAAATTTTAAAGTTGCATCCATAACTTTTTTTGCAACTTCTGAAGGAGTTGCTCCACCGCCACCACATGCGGTCATTATTAGTCCTGCTGCTACAACAAGAACTAAACTTTTTAATAATTTCATGTTCTGTTAATTTTAATTGTTAATTTTTAATAACTGTTAACTTGGTACAAAGGTATATTTTATTTTTTGAATACAAAAATTTTTTTAAATTTTTTTAATGATATTTATGTTACATTTTTATAATTGTTATTCCCGCTCCGCCAAAATCCGGATGTTCGTCGCCTATAAACTTAATGTCTGCAACGTTTTTCAGGATATTGCGAATTTGCGTCCGTAAAATGCCGTTTCCCTTGCCGTGCAAAATTTTTAATTCGGAACAGCCAACCATCATGGCTTCGTCAATAAAATTTTCTATTACCGAAATGGCTTCTTCAGCTCTCATTCCGCGCACATCAATATTTGGTTTAAAATTAAGCTGCATCGCCGACAGGTCAAATCCCGTTTGGAGTTGCATCGCGCTATTGTTGCGGTGGCTTTGTCGATATTCGCTTTCGCTTACTGTTTCTACGTTTTCGGCTTTTATGCTTGTAATTATATTTCCATAACTTATCAATACATTTTTTTCGCTTATTTTTATGATTTCGCCTGTTGCGCTTTGTCCTTTGATGCGTACTTTTGAACCGATTTTTATCTCGTTTTCGGCGACAGGTTCGTTTTGTTGCTTTTTACGTTTTTGCTGAATCGTTTTTAAGGTTTCTATTTTTTTTTCAATTTTGTTCGATTCGGTATTTTGATTTTCGCTTAAAGCATTCTGTTTAAAATCGTTCAACTGTTTGCGTGCTACGGTTGTTTTTTCTTTTTCAGCTTGATTTTCTTTAATTATTCTTATCGTATTTTCAATTTGTTTGTTTGTGTTTGCCAGCAGTGTAGCGGCTTCTTCTTTGGCTTTTGTTATTATTGCTTTTCGTTCATCATTAAGTTTTTTTAATTCTTTTTCGTATTTTTCGGTTATTTCCTGTAAGTGTTTATCAGTTTGTTTGATTTTATTGCGTTTTTCTTCCCAGTATCGACGGTCGCGGGCTATTTCGCGCAAACTTTTTTCGATATTTATATGATTTTTTCCTATTTTTTCGGATGCCAGCGACAATATATTTTCGGGAAGTCCAATTTTTCGGGCAATTTCGAAAGCGAATGACGATCCGGGTATTCCTGTTTCTAGTTTAAACACAGGCTGGATTTTTTGAGTGTCGAAAAGCATTGCTCCGTTTGCAATTCCTTTGTTGTTTGCTGCAAAATGTTTCAGATTGGTATAATGTGTAGTTATTATTCCAAAAACATGATGTTGAGCGAATTGAGTAAGTACGGCTTCGGCAATTGCTCCGCCTATTGCAGGTTCTGTTCCAGCGCCAAATTCATCAATCAAAATAAGACTTTTCTCAGTCGCATTTTTCAGCATTGTTTTCATGTTCAAAAGATGCGAACTGTATGTGCTTAAATCGTTTTCTATTGACTGTTCATCGCCAATATCAATAAAAATATCGTTGAAAATTCCAAATTTCGAATTTTCGGAAGCAGATACAGGAAATCCGCACTGCAACATATATTGCAGCAATCCTGCGGTTTTCAGACAAACTGATTTCCCGCCTGCATTTGGTCCCGAAATCAATAAAATATGATACTCGTTATCAATTTTGAGATTTAGAGGAACAATCTGTTTGTTTTCTTTTTTTAGCGTTTGCATCAACAAAGGATGTTTTGCCTGCAACAGATTCATCATCGTTGCATTTGAAACGACAGGCATCGTTGCGTCTATTGCAAGGCTGAATCGGGCTTTCGCGCAAATAAAATCAAATTCGCCGATAAAATCTCCAACAATTACAAGATCATCAATATACGGACGAATAAAATCGGCTGCTGCAACAAGAATTTTTATAATTTCGCGCTGTTCTTCGTATTCAAGAGTTTTTATTTCGTTGTTAAGTTCAACAATTTCAACAGGTTCAATATATGCGGTTTTTCCTGTTGCCGATTCGTCGTGTACAAAACCTTTTATTTTCTTCTTGTTTGCAGTGTTCACGGGAATTACCATTCGTCCATCTCGAACCGAAACGCTTGCGTTTTCATCTACAATTCCCTCGCTTTGCGCCGATTTGAGGATATTGTATATTTTTTTACTTATTTGTTGCTGATAAGCCGTAATGGTTTTGCGAATATGCATCAATTCGGGTGAAGCATTATCTTTTATTTGCCCGAATTTGTTTATCACTTCGTCGATTTTCGATGCTACGGCAGGAAAAATCGTGATTTGTTTTGTCACTTTTTTAAGTTCGGGATATTTCTGTTCATCGCACTTCTTGAACCACGAAACAATCTCTTTTGCACTGCGTATTGCTTTCGACAAATCAAACAGTTCGGCGGCAAGCATATAAGTTCCGTGAACTGTAATTTTTTTCAGAAAATCGACAATGTCAACATAAACACATTCAGGGAAATTATCCTCGAACTTCAAGATGATTTGCATCTCGTTTGTTTGCTTCAATTGAGTACAGACAAAATCATAATCGGACGAAAATGTTACGTTTTGCAATTTTTGTTTTGCGAGCCTTGTAACACAATTATTTTCAACCATTTTACGAATTTTGTCAAATCCTATTTTTGCTTCGTATGTATCGGGATAAATCATTTTGCGGTATAAAATTTTGCGAAATTAGAAAAACAATTCTTCTAAAATTACAGGTAAATCCACATCCAAACTACCGTTGTAATCTGTATGCGGAATATTTAATTTTTCGAGAACCAATTTAAAACGCCTAAAACCATTTTCTTTGCGAAGTTCTACCCAATTAACGCCTAATTGTTCACTTTGATTTATATTTTGTTGCGAAAGTTTGTCTCCGACAAAAACGTGAGGCTTGCGAGCAAAAATTGCATCGGCGCTTTCGGGATTGCCTTTGCCCATCAATTTTACTTCGCACAGGTATTCTTTTCCGTTATTCAAAAGGTAAAAATCAATTTCTCTGTCAACTTTCTTCGTTTTCGTCATCATATTGCAATAAATCATCTAATGTATTTGCAATTTCAGGGGGATTATAAACTTTGCCATCCTTGAAACTGTCATCAATAAATTCAGTTACAGTCCAAACCCAATATTCTCCACCGTCTTTTTTCTGAATTTTCATTGGTTGCAAATATGCGCCTGTTGTAAAAATTGTTGGTATCATATAATTATTTTCTTGATTTTTTTCTATATCCATAATCTTAACAAAGTTTTTTCCGAAACTTTACTCTCTAACATTTTCACAATCACTTCCAAATCTATATTTGCTTCGGCT
>JAISYZ010000173.1 GCA_031269545.1 Prevotellaceae bacterium | reverse complement strand
TCCTGATAAACGGGAAGGAATCCCAAACCCAGATTGGACAATTTGGGACGGTAGTATGCGCCCCTTTCGACGCGCACCAGTTTGTTTTCTTTTGCCAGATTGGAAAGGATTACCGCAACGTTGGCAAACTTAGCAATAGGGAATGATATATCACTGAAAGTAAATATTTTGCCTTCAGGAATGATTTCAATCTTCTTGCGTATATCCGATTTGAACGAGTGCATATATTATGAATTTTGTGACAAAGCTACGAAATAAATTATGTAAATACAAGTAAAAACATAATTTTAATTTGCCAATTTTACCAAAATCGCAACTCTCCCAGGCTTCCTTGAACCCAATAATTCCGGTTTCTGCCGAAAGTGAAATAGCATCAGACAGTACCTTGTCCAATTAATCTCAAAAAAAATAGTGCGCCTAATCAGCGACATTTTGCGATTTCAAGTGCGCCTAATCAGCGACATTGCCCTTTTAAGTGCGCCTAATTAGCGACGTTGCCCCTTTTAAGTGCGCCTAATTAGCGACGTTGCCCCTTTTGAGTGCGCCTAATTAGCGACGTTACCCCTTTTGAGTGCGCCTAATTAGCGACATTACCTCTAAGTGCGCCTAATCAGCGACATTTTGCAATCATTTCAAAAATTTACAATATTAAAAATCAATAAATTAATTTTTCTAAGTGCACCTAATTAGCTACCCAAATAGAAATATAGAAATATTGCAAATAGGAAAATGTTCTTTTTTTAGTTTTTTTGTGAATATGAAAATTGTGGTAAACCTGTAAAAGAAAAAGTATTTTTTTGGTATGGAAGAGTCAAAGATAATATAATTATTTTTTTAATAAATTTTTGTACTTTCGAAAAATGTTGTATATTTTTAGAACCTTTTGTAGTTTCTTTTATTTTATTCATTCTATTTCAGAAATTTCAGCAAAGGTAGCATTATCTCTCAGAAACAAAATATTTTTATTGTAAATTTACGAAATCTCGGCAATTTGTTCCGACACCGATTTTCAAACCGCGTTAGAAATGGTAAAAATCCTTGTACAACACGCCGCAACGGTTTTCAATGCGCTACCCGCCGAACAGGAAACACAAACTCCCAACAATCCGAGAATGGCACTGTTTCAGGCGTTGCCCGCGCAGTTCGACAAGCAAACCTACATTGCCGTTGTTACTCAACTGCAAATCCCTGAAAGCACCGCCAACAAGTGGCTTATGAAATTTGTTAGCAGCAATTTACTGACAAAACAGGCGCACGGCAGTTACACGAAAAAAGACAGTTAGAAAAAACACACACGAAAAATGTACAGTTGCTTGCTAATATCAAAAAAAGCAGTACCTTTGCAGCGTGAAATCAGACACAAATATATGATAAATATGTGTCTGAATAAAGCAAAAAAATAAATGAAAAATACTGCAAATCAGATAAAAAACAAGGTAAAAAACAGCAAGCGAGGCAAACTGTTTTTTCCTGACGACTTCGCCGCTTTGGGTACGCCTGACGCCATTCGCTTGGCGCTTGGCAAAATGCACAAATCGGGCTTGTTGATGCGCGTTGCGCACGGCATTTACTACTATCCGAAAAAGGATATGAAGTACGGCAACACCCCCATACCGCCAACGATTGACGAAATTGCTTATGGTATAGCCAAACGCGACAAAATCCGTATCGTGCCGACAGGAAGTTACGCGCTCAACACTTTGGGACTTTCCACACAGGTACAAGCAAACGCCGTATTTATAACAGATGGGGCGCCGCGTCGTATCGCAGTCGGTAAAGGCAGAGGTATTTTATTCAAACACACTTCCGAAGCGCGAAGTTTGGCATACAAATCGCGGTTGCTTATGCTGATAGTATCCGCATTGCGCGAAATCGGCGAGGGCAAAACCACACCTCAACAGTTGGAAATCATCAAGTCGCATTTAGCCAATGTTTCACAAAAAGAACTCAATACCGACATTCAACTAATGCCGCTTTGGGTGCGAAAATTACTTTCATCATTATGAACTTCACTTATTTACCTATAGAAGACAGGCAGGAAGTTATTCGCCGAACTTATGCCGCAACAGGACTTTCCCCGCAAATCATTGAAAAAGACTGGTGGGTAACGGCTGTATTACGCGCCTTATTTTCACTGCCTTACGCTGAAATTTTATCTTTCAAAGGCGGCACTTCATTGAGCAAATGCTATAACTTAATCGAGCGTTTCAGTGAGGATATAGACATTGCCGTAAATCGCGAAAAGCCGGATTTAACCAAAACTAAAACAAGGTTACGAAACGATTTGCGCCGTGCAACCTGCAAATTTGTAAGAGAAACATTGCAGTTCGATTTAGCAAAACAATTAGAAAACAACGGATTAAATCCGAATGATTTTACCGTAAAAGTAAATATCACGCCCGTAACAACCACCGACCCCGAAATTATTGAAGTAGAGTACGATTCACTTTTTGCCGTGGATACATATATCAAACGCAAAGTGATTATCGAAGTCAGCGGGCGTTCGATGCGCGAGCCTCTGCAACTTGTTTCATTGCAATCAATGATTGACGAACAGTTTCCGAATGAGGAATTTACGGAACGTCCTTTTGAAGTACAGGCAGTTGTACCGGAACGCACATTTTTAGAAAAAATTTGCCTCTTGCACGAGGAATTTTCCAAACCGCAAGAACTGATACGGACAGAACGAATGAGCCGCCATTTGTATGATTTAGTGCAAATTATGGACACGCCTGTTGCCGAAAAAGCATTGGCAAACACAGAATTGTATGCTTCCACTGTCGAACACCGCCGTATCTTCATCGGGTTGAACGGTTTTGATTATGATACACTTGCGCCGGAAACAGTTAAAATTGTTCCGCCCGAAAGCATTATTGACCTTTGGAAAGCCGATTACGAAACAATGCAGCGCACAATGATTTATGGAAATTCATTGTCTTTCAATAAGTTGATTGAAAAAATCAAACAACTGAATGAAAGAATAACCCGCACAAAACAACGCAGGTAAAGCATCCTAATTAGTGTAATTTACTGAATATAAAATAAAAAACCCGCCATTTACAAGTATGCGGTAACAAACGAGTAACAAATATCTTTTGGCGGGTTATTATGGGAAATATGTAAATCCATCGTCTGTATGCCGACCGTAGCCGGTAAACTTACATATTTCACTGCAAATATAATCATTTTTCAAGAAACACCAACTTTT
>JAISYZ010000145.1 GCA_031269545.1 Prevotellaceae bacterium | reverse complement strand
ATACTTTGCGACCTTTGCGGTAAAAAAACATTAAATAATTAATAATTAGCAATTAACAATTAATAATTAATGGTTGAAATGTGAGAATATTTTGTGGTTTTAAGATTATTTAACGGAGGAGTTTGGGGAATATTTTGACAGTAGTAGAAAAATAGTTATCTTTGTGCCGCAGTTCATCAATAATGCTTGAAAAGATGAAGACAAATGAGGCAATAAAAAAATTAAGAAAAAAAGGATGCTATTTTTTGGAACACGGTAAAGAACATGATTGTTGGTTTAGTCCGATAACAAACAAACGTTTCAGAATACCACGACACGGAACACAAGAATTAGCGTCGGGAACAAAAAAAGCATTGAAAAATTATCAGGGGTTGAACTCTAATCCTCGAAAAAACCAAATATAATTAAAAATATGAAAAAAGTAAAAGTAATAGTAGAACACGGCACAGATGGCAAATTCAGCGCATACATAGATTGCTACGATTTTGATTTTGGACTTGCAGGTTTTGGCGACACAGCACAACAGGCAATAACCGATTTTTATGAATGCTACGAGCAGGAAAAAAGAATGTGCGCACAGGATGGTAAAGTTGCACCCGAATTGGAGTTTGACATACAATACGATGTAATGTCATTTTTAGATTATTATTCAGGTATATTATCTAAATCGGGACTTGAAAAAATTACAGGCATAAATCAAAAACAATTATGGCACTACTCTTCGGGAAAACGCAAACCAAAGCCACAAACAACAAAAAAAATACAGAGCAGTTTACACCAATTTGCCGATGCCTTAAAACAAGTGCAGTTTATTGATTAATTACAAATATCAGAATATTTGCACTTGCGCGTCTTTACAATCGGCAGGGCTTTTTTGGGTTGTTCAGTTGAAAAGCCAATTAATAATTAATAATTAACAATTCACAATTAAGAGAAAGGCAGATAATGGTTGAAATGATTTTGCTTGTCTGATAAACAATCTTTGTGTGCCTTGCGTTTATACTTTGCGACCTTTGCGGTAAAAAAACATTAAATAATTAACAATTAGCAATTAACAATTAATAATTAATGGTTGAAATGTGAGAATATTTTGTGGTTTTAAGATTATTTAACGGAGGAAATTTGAGAAACAGTAACAAATGTGTTACTTTTGTGTTGCCAAATTGAATGTTCTTTTATATGAAATTTTCTGAATTTTATCGTCTGCTTGAAACGGACGGGTGGTACATAAAAACCACAAAAAAGCACAAAAAATATGTGCATCCAACGAAGCCGGGATTTATTCCGGTGGGTAAACACAAAAGTCAGGAAGTGCCAAAAGGCACACTGGAAAGTATGAAAAAAAGGGCGGGAATTAAATAAAAATCCTCACCTCTTTATCAAAATAAATAAATATATAGTATTATGAAAAAAACAAAGTTACGAGCAGTTATAGAGAAAGGCAAGGATGGACTTTATTCTATTTATATTCCTGATATTTCAGGACTATTCGGCACAGGCGAAACAGAAGACGAAGCAAAAGAAAATTTGAACGAGGCTATTGATATGTCCCTGGAATATATCGAAGAAACAGGGCAAACAGCCGATTATGCTGTATTACAAGGAAATTATGAAATTGAATATGTGTATGATTTATCGGGATTTTTCAAAACGTTTGATTTTTTCGATATCAGTTCGTTTGCCAAATATATAGGTATCAACCCATCGCTTATGCGAAGATATAAATCAGGAATAACAAAAGCATCGCAGGCACAAAAATCAAAAATTGCCGAAGGTATTCATTCTGTTGCACAACAACTAAGCGGAGCGCAATTTTAATAAAAGAACATTTTGGATAACGCTATGCTCGCCCTGCCAATCGGCGGGGTTTTTTGGGTTGTTCAGTTGAAAAGCCAATTGATAATTAATAATTAACAATTAATAATTAATGGTTGATTTGTGAGAATATTTTGTGATTTTAAGATTATTTAACGGACAGGTAACTAAAAAATAGTTGCAATTAAAAATTATTTCTTACCTTTGTAGAAAAATAACAGATGTCAAAGATAGATAAACTGATATTAAAATTGATTTCAAAGCCGAAAGATTTTACATATAACGAGTTAAGAACATTATTATTGACATTCGGATATAGCGAAGTGCAAGGTGCAGGCTCAAGAGTATGTTTTGAAAAAAACGACCATAAAATAAAACTTCATAAACCGCATCCAAGTAATATTATGAAACTCTATCAATTAGATCTTGTTATAAATGAATTGAAAGACAAAGGATTAATTAAATAAATACGATTATGAACAGTGTATTGACTTATAAAGGCTTTATTGGCTCGGTGAGTTTTTCTGCCGATGATAATGTTTTTTTTGGCAAAATAGAAGGAATAAACGACCTTGTTACTTTTGAAGGAGAGTCGGTAGAAGAACTCAAACAGGCATTTTATTATGTGGTGGACGAACATATAAAAGATTGCGAGCGTGATAAAATTCCTGTTGAAAAAAGTTATAAAGGCAATTTTAATGTGCGTCTAACGCCAGAATTGCATCGCAAGGCTGTAATTGCCGCCAAATTAAGAGGACGAACGCTTAATGCTTTTGTGAAAGATGCTATCGAAAAAGCAATGATTTTATAATGGTTTGTCTGTTTGTCTGTTCGTATTACTGACTGCGGAATACAGAACAATGTATAATTGATAATTTTTGATTATTAATTGTTCGTTGATAATTAATTTACTAATTTTGTCGTGTAATAAAAAAATTATTTACTATGAATACGGAAAAAAGATTGCCTTATTTTTACAGAATGGCGTCAACATTTGGCTTGATAATGGGCTTGGCAACATCTGCCGTTCACTTTATTTTTTATTTGCTCGAAGGCAAGATAAACAGTTCTTTTGCGATAATGGCATTAACTCTTATTATTGTCATAGTTGTGATAGTAAAAGGAACTATGAATTACAGAAATGTTTTGGGTGGATATATTTCATACTGGCATGCATTCGGATATGGAATAGCGATATTTTTGTTTGCAGGAATTGTCGGTGCGGTTTATTCGTATGTATTCAACAATTTCGATCCTGAATATGTTTATCGGCAACTTGAACTGTCAAGACAACAATTGCTTAATGCGGGACTTACGGATGTGGCAACCAATAAATTAATTTCGGATATTAAAGAAGGTTTGGATTATCAAATGCAGCATCCTTTTCAGTCGGCTTTGTCGGCAACATTCTGGAATACTTTTTTAGGCGCTCTGTTTTGTTTTATTTCATCTGCATTTCTTAAAAAAAACAAACCCGAAATAATAAATGAATCCTGATAAAACTGTTGATTTGTAAATAAATTATTAAATAATAAATTAATTATATATGGATATTTCAATCGTAATTCCACTGTACAACGAAGAAGAATCATTGCCCGAACTTGTCGAATGGATTGAGCGTGTAATGAATGAAAATAAATTTTCGTTCGAAGTTATTTTAATTGACGACGGCAGCGCCGATAATTCATGGAATGTTATCGAAACGCTTCATGCGAGCAGAGAATATATACATGGAATAAGTTTTCGTCGCAATTATGGAAAATCAGCGGCTTTGTATTGCGGATTCAATGCAGCAAAAGGCAATGTCGTAATAACAATGGATGCCGATTTGCAAGACAGTCCCGACGAAATTCCCGAACTTTACAAAATGATTACAGTTGATGGTTACGATCTTGTTTCGGGCTGGAAAAAGAAACGTTATGACTCGAAATTGTCGAAAAACATTCCATCAAAATTTTTTAACGGAATAACCCGATTAATATCAGGAATAAAACTGCACGATTTCAACTGCGGACTGAAAGCGTACAAATTGAAAGTCGTAAAAAGCATAGAAGTTTATGGCGAAATGCATCGCTATATTCCTGTGCTTGCAAAACAGTCGGGATTCAAAAAAATAGGCGAAAAAGTTGTTCAGCATCGCTCCCGAAAATATGGAACTACAAAATTCGGGATGTCGCGTTTTATAAACGGTTTTCTCGATTTGACAACAATAACGTTTATAACAAAATTCGGCAAAAAACCCATGCACTTTTTTGGAGTAGTTGGAACTCTGATGTTTTTGCTCGGCGGCGGAATTGCAGTCTGGCTTATAGCACGCAAACTTTACTGCCTGTCGAATGGAATTATTTTCAGAGATGTAACATCGCAGCCGCTGTTTTACATAGCGCTTGTAACGGTAATAATTGGCGTTCAATTATTTTTGGCAGGATTTTTGGGCGAACTCATTTCGCGCAATTCCAACGAACGCAACAAATACTTTATCGACAAGGAAATCTGAAAATACATTTACTAATTTATTATTGACGATTTACTGTTGATTTAATGATTTAAGAATTTAAATATTTTGTTGAGTTATTGAGTTGACAAACAAATAAATAAGCAAAGCAAAATGATTAGTATTAACCGCAAAGTTTGCAAAACAATTAGCGTTCTTTGCGGTAAAAAATAATTACAGATAAATAAGCAAACAATTAAACAATAAAAACATTACAATGGCGCGATATTTTCTACAACTTTCGTATGATGGAAGCGATTTTCACGGATGGCAAATTCAGCGCAACGCAAATACCGTACAGGCTGCGCTCGATTACTCTCTGACAATTTATCTTCGCGAGAAAATCACAACCATAGGAGCCGGACGAACTGATACGGGCGTTCATGCAAGTTTTTTTGTTGCTCATTTCGATTATTCAAACGAAAATCTTGAAGAGAATCAATCTGCGCATCTACATAAAATAAATTCTATTTTGCCAAAAAGCATTGCAGTGCGAAAAATCAAAAAAGTTCACGATGATGCAAACGCTCGATTTGATGCTCTGTCGAGAACATACTGTTATTATATGCATCGCTCAAAAAATCCGTTCAATATTCTATATTCCACATTATTAACGGCAAACGTAGATGTCAATTTAATGAACGAAGCGACAAAAAAACTTTTCGACTACATTGACTTTACAAGTTTCAGCAAATTGCACACAGATGTAAAAACAAATAACTGCACAATCACCGAAGCTGCCTGGCGCGAAGAGAACGACAGGCTGATTTTCACAATCACGGCAAACCGCTTTTTGCGAAGTATGGTGAGATCAATCGTAGGAACCTTGCTTGATGTTGGAAAACTACGCATTACAGTCGAAGATTTTTGCAAAATAATAGAAGAAAAAGACAGACGCAGCGCAGGAAGATCGGTTGCAGCAAAAGGTTTGTTTCTGGTTGACATCAAATATCCTTACGACATTGGATAATGACTTTGCTGCCATCGAAAAGAGTCGTTGCAAAAAGATAAATATCGCCGCCTTCGTCAATATTGAGTTTTTTGCGCAATTCGGCAACAGACAAAGGAAAATTGCGAATCGTTATGTTCGCTTTGCTTATGTTTTTCAGATTCTTTTTCAATTCGGTTTTATTAAATGAAAATACATTTTCGACAATAAAAATTCTTCCGCAAAAACCATTGACAAAAATATCGGAAGTATAAATTTTACTGTTGGCGTTCAATGCTTTAAGATTAAAATTTTGTGCAAAACTTTTACATCCTCCCGATTTTTGAACGGCTACATTAGGCTCGTACAAATATTTTTGAACGTTCGGCACAAAATCGTATTCAATGCTTTTTTCAGCAGACGGCTTGAACGAAAAAATTTGTTTCTCGTTACCTGCCATGTTCACACATACAATTTCAATATTCTTATTATCAGTATTTTGTTCCAATTTAACAAGCAATTCCTTACATTCGTTTTTCACCGCTACAACATGTATTTGCCTTATGTTCGTAAATTTCCTTTCCAGTTCGACAATATCGAAAACAGGAGAAAGTTTGATAATGACATTTTTTGATTTTTTTAAAACAATATCTTTGATTTTCAAAATATTGGGTGAACAGTTTTCAAGTAAAATTTCTTTTTTATTATTCGCATTTCGCCGCGAAGGATCAATGTAAATACAGTCGAAATTTGCAGCATTTTCAAGAAATTTATCGCCGCTGCAATTTACAATTTCTATATTTTTCAAGCCCAAAACATCAAAATTATGCTTTGCAAGTCTTGATAAATATTCGTTTTTTTCAACATAAAAAGAACGATTAAAGTTTTGCGATATAAACGAAAAATCGATGCCGAAACCACCAGTCAAGTCGGCAAAACTTTCGCCTTTGCACAATTCAGCCTTGTATTTCGCCGTTGCCTCCGACGAACATTGCTCGACAGATATTTTGGGCGGAAAAATAAGTTTGTCGTTCGAGTACCACGAATGTATTTTTTCTTTAGAATGTTGCCGCGCCGCAATCTGTTCAAGAGCAAAACGAAGGTCAATTTCCGAATTTTGTTTTGCTGCCAAAGCAAGCAAATGCGAATCATCGTCAATATGCTGCCGTATGAAATTTTGGGTTTGTTCGCTTATGTTAAAAGATTTATCGCTGATAGCCATCAAAATCTAATTGAGTTTAAAATGTTTGTCTTCTGTGTATTGCAGGACATTCTTGCATTATTATTGTTCATTTTTGACAAAGTTACGAAAAATTATAAGAAATGTAAAGAAAAATGTTTTATTTAAAAATCCTAAATCGTATAAGTTTCATTTTTTGCAAACGGTAAGCAAATGCTACGCCAAGTACGCCAAAACCATATTTAATGCTGCGCACGAAATTGATTGATGATGCTTCCTTAAAATATTTTGTGGGACAACTGATTTCGCCTGTTTCATATCCTTTATAAAATATTTGAGCCAGCATTTGATTGTCGAAAACAAAATCATCAGAATTTCGATTGTAATCAACTGACTGTAAAACGTTTTTTGTAAACGCTCTGTAACCTGTGTGATATTCGCTCAATTTTTGCGCCATCAAAAGGTTTTGTATAAAAGTCAATATTCTGTTTGCATAATATTTGTAACGGGGCATTCCTCCTTTTGTTGCGCCTTTGCCGAGTATTCGCGATGCAATGACAACTTCGTAGAGTCCGCTTGCAATCATGCAACAAATTGATGGTATCAGCAATGGCGTATATTGATAATCGGGATGCAGCATGACAACAATATCCGAATTTATTTCAAGCGCTTTGTTATAACAGGTTTTCTGATTTCCTCCGTAACCCTTATTTTGGCTGTGTTTTATAACATATTTTATTCCAAGTTCTTGAGCAAGTTCCGTTGTTTTATCATCGCCGGCATCGTCCACAAGAATAATGTTATCGACAATATCAAAAGGAATTTCCGCATAAGTTTGCCTTAATGTTTTTTCGGCATTATATGCAGGCATTACAACTGTTACTATTTTTCTGTTAATCATTGCTTCGATATTTTTGCGCAAAATTAACTATCTTTGTGTAATTAAACTAATATTCGACATGAAAAAAATATCGTTTTTTATTATTTTATTGATTTTTATATCCGCATCGTGCAGCAATAATAAGGAAAAAAAGTACATATCGTTTTCAAATAAAGCGCTGGGAACGTTTTATAATATCACTTATTTTGACAAAAACGACAGAAATCTGCAAATCCAAATTGATTCTGTTTTAGATAAATTCAACATGTCGCTTTCGGCATATAATCCAAATTCCATAATATCGAAAGTAAATCAAAACGTTGATGTTGAGTTGGATGATTATTTTCTGAACGTTTTTTATCAAGCAAAATATTTTTACGAAATAACAGAAGGAGCATTCGATATTTCGGCATCTCCTCTGTTTTCGGCTTGGGGCTTTGGTTTTGGAAATAAAGAAAAAATCACGCCCGAACTTATCGACAGTTTGAAACAGTTCACAGGAATGGAAAAAATCACTGTTGTTGATGGAAAAATAATAAAATCGAATACTCGCGTGAATATCAATGCCAATGCGCTTGCCAAAGGTTATGCTGTTGATGTCGTTGCAGATTTTTTGCTGTCGCAACAAATAGAAAATTTTTTGATTGAAATAGGCGGCGAAATTGTTGTCAGAGGAAAAAATAAAAACAGCGAAAAATGGAAAATAGGAATAGACAAACCTTACGATGGAAATCTCAATACAGGCGAAACCTTGATGAATACAATAGAATTAACAGACAAAGCCATCGCCACTTCTGGAAATTATCGCCAGTTTTATATTGAAGACGGCAAAAAATATGCTCACACAATCGATCCTGTAACAGGTTATCCCACACAGCATTCGCTTTTGAGTGCAACCGTAATTGCTGCCGACTGCATGAGCGCCGATGCCATTGCGACATCGCTAATGGTTATGGGAATCGAAAAAGCAAAAGCATTTCTCAACAAACATCCCGAATATCAAGCGTATTTAATATACGAAGAAAACGCCGAATATAAAGAATACAGCACCATTGCCGATAATTGAAAACGAAAAATTATTTACAAATAATTTACAGTTTAATGATTTTCGAGTTAAAGATTGAATAGCGCGTCATTGCAAACCAGCAGATTGAAGCAATTCAGAAGAATTTGACTATTTGACCATTTGCAAATGATTATTTCTAATTCGGCAGATATTTCTATTGATATAATTTATTTGCTGAAATATTTGTAAATCATTAAATCGTCAATTATTATTATCTTTGCAACCAGCAAAAATGAATTAAGATGTCAGTAGAAAATAGAAAGCCCGACTGGTTAAAGATAAAATTACAGCAAAACAAACTTTCGGTACAGTTAAGCGATATAGTTCGCAAACATCGGCTGCATACGATATGCACAAGCGGAAACTGTCCTAATCGAGGCGAATGTTGGGATTGCGGTACGGCTACGTTTATGATATGCGGAGATATTTGTACGCGCTCGTGCAAATTTTGCAACGTGAAAACAGGAAAACCATTGCAGTTGGATAAAAACGAACCAAAAAATATTGCAAATTCGGTCAAGTTATTGAATTTGAAGCATGTTGTAATCACATCTGTTGACAGAGACGATCTTGCCGATTTGGGAACTTCGCACTGGGTTGAAGTGATAAATGCCGTGAAAGAAACAAATCCTGATACGACAATGGAAGTGCTAATTCCCGATTTTCAAGGTAAAGAAAATCTGATAGATTTGATTATAAACGCTCATCCCGAAGTAATTTCACATAATCTTGAAACAGTAAAACGACTTTCAAAAACCATACGCAGCAAGGCAACTTACGAAACATCATTGAATGTAATACGACAAATCGCCGCTTCGGGAATTACTGCAAAATCGGGAATTATGCTTGGACTTGGCGAAACGCGCAGCGAAATTCTCGAAACAATGGACGATTTGCTTGCCGCAAGATGCAGCGTTATGACGATAGGACAATATCTGCGCCCAAGCAAACAGAACATTGAAGTCCTTGAATACGTACATCCGAAAATATTTGAAGAATATCACAATATCGGAATCGAAAAAGGATTTGCTCATGTAGAAAGCGCACCATTGGTAAGATCGAGTTATCATGCCGAACGACATGTAGAAAATTGAAATCAACATTATTAAAAATTATGAACTTTACAAATTATTATTATGATAGAAACAAAATTGATAGATTTGGGAATATTAGGCTATAGCGATGCATGGACAAAACAGCAACTTTTGCTCGAGCAGTTGAAAGAAGAAAGACGACTTGGAAAATCGAGCATAAATTATTTATTGTTTGTCGAACATCCTCATGTCTATACTCTTGGACGCAATGGCGACAGGCAAAACATGTTGATAGATACGATTCAGTTGAAAGCAAAAAATGCGGAATTTATTAAAGTTGACAGAGGAGGCGACATTACTTATCACGGTCCGGGACAATTGGTTGTATATCCTGTTATTCGTTTGGATATGTTCGATACAGGAATCAAAGAATATATATATCGTTTGGAAGAAGTAGTTATTTGCACAATAAGTAAATACGAACTAAAAGGCGAACGGCTGAAAGGCGCAATCGGAGTCTGGCTTGACGCCGATACAACAACGGCTCGCAAGATATGTGCAATAGGAGTAAGATGTTCGGGATTTGTTACCATGCATGGATTTGCTCTGAATGTAAATACCGATTTGAATTATTTTAACTATATAAATCCTTGCGGTTTTGTCGATAAAGGAATAACATCAATCGAAAAAGAAATAAAGCGTAAAGTAGATATTGCCGAAATAAAAGCGCTGACGCAACAAAACTTCAACGAAATTTTCGGAATGAAATTTGTGTGATTGTAAATCATGAGAAAAGGATTCTAAACATTTAGGAACTAAACAAAGATAATCATGCAAGATTTTAATTATCCTCACCAGCAAAATCATTTTGCATCATATAATTCAAATGTGGCTTGAAAGTTAGCGAGTTCGGGATTTTTTTCGCGCATGTATTTTTCTTTATCCGAGTCGGTATAAAGTTTTGGGGCATCAACTTTGTCGCCGCTTTGGTCAACGCGAACGTCTAATGTTACAGCAGTATTTTTCAGTTCTTTTTGCAGGTAAAGACAAATGTTTTTTGCTATTCCTTTTTCTTCGAGCGCATTTTTTTGTACTATTTGTTGAACATTGAAAACAATAACATTTTCGGCTTCGCAAACAGGTTTTGTTGCTATCATGGCGCTTGCAAACCGCGTATGTTTTTTGGCAAACATTGCAGCACAATTTTTCCAAGCCGTCAGCAATTGCTCTTCGGTAAAACTTTCATTCATTTGCAATGTATTGTTTTCTTCCTGTTTTGTATCTTTTGTATCAATATTTATTGATTCCGTCAGACTTGAGAAACCTTTTATCGACACAGTTTCAGGACGTGTTGCAACTGTTGTTGTTTCTTTAGTTTCGTCAATAGTAAGATTATTTTTAGTTTTTTCTTCGGCGGTTTTTGCTGTTGCCTGTTCCACTGTTTGTTGCTTGCCTGTTTCCTGTTTATTCTTTTCAATATTTTCAGCAATTTTTGCAGATTGTTGTTCTATTTTATGCGAAGTCGTTATGTTCGACAGTTTACAAAGTGCAAGTTCAATGTGTAAACGCTGGTTAGAACTTGTCTTATAGCCTACATCGCAGGCGTTTGTAATGTCCAATGCGGTAAACAAAAAGGCAACGCTGCATATTTCGGCTTGTTTTTTATATGATTCTGCAATTGTAGAGCCAACTTCGAGCAAAGATGCTGTTCGTGTATCCTTGCAAACAAGCAAGTCGCGAAAATGAGAATTTAAGCCGCGAATAAAATATTGAGCATCAAAACCTTTTGATAGAATTTCGTCAAAAATTGTTAAAGCAGTACAGTAATCGCCTCCGATAAAAGCATTTGTAAGCCTGAAATAATACTCATAATCAAGTACGTTAAGATTTTCAATAACTTTTGCGTAAGTAACATTTGTTCCGCAAAACGACACGACCTGATCGAATATCGACAGTGCATCGCGCATTGAACCATCTGCTTTTTGTGCAATTATATGCAATGCTTCTGACTCATAATCAATATTTTCGTTCTTGGCAATCTTTTCGATATAAACAACTGTATCTTCAATGCTTATTCTGTTGAAATCGTAAATCTGACAGCGTGAAAGAATTGTCGGAATGATTTTATGCTTTTCTGTTGTTGCAAGAATGAAAACGGCATGTATTGGCGGTTCTTCAAGCGTTTTAAGAAAAGCGTTGAAAGCGGAGGGTGAAAGCATGTGAACCTCATCTATAATGTAAACGCTGTATTTGCCTATTTGCGGCGGAACGCGCACCTGATCTATCAGATTGCGAATATCTTCGACCGAATTGTTTGATGCTGCATCGAGTTCGTGAATATTGTACGAACGATTTTCGGCAAAGGCTTTGCATGATTCACATTCTCCGCAGGCATCGCCATTTGAGTCGGGACTGAAGCAGTTGATTGTTTTTGCAAAAATACGCGCACAAGTCGTTTTTCCTACTCCGCGAGGTCCGCAAAAAATATATGCATGCGCTAACTGTTTGCGCTCAATTGCGTTTTTTAATGTTTGCGCAATCGCCGATTGACCTACAACACTTGCAAATGTAAGCGGTCGATATTTTCGTGCCGAGACTATAAACTGTTCCATAATGCAAAGGTAAAAAAATAATCGAAAACCAGCAATCGTAACATGAAAAATTTGTTCTTTCTGGGATTTGTAAAAAACCATTATACTTTGCGCTGTGTAAAATGCGAGATTAAAAAGAAAAACCTGAAATTTCCGGATTAAATTGTTGATCTACGCTTCGGTTGCTTCATCCTGCGGGTACGCAATGACGACAAGAATTAGAGCAAGGTGTAGCCTGAAGCAAGCGAAGCTCGGCGTAGCCAATCGAGAATGTCAAAAATTCACAAATTTATACAGAACGAAGTATAACGCCTCAAATTATTGCCTAACCCGATATTGATATTTTTTGAAAGCATTATTTGTTTGATTTTGATGCGAATGTCTAATATTTTCTTAATTTTCTGCCTTTTTGTCATTATTTTATTTTTGGCAAGAATTTTGTTAATATAAATATCAAATTTTTATATATGAAAAATAAAAATAATAAAAACAAAGCAAATCAAATAAATACAAACGATAATATTGATAACAAAGATATGAAAGTCGAAAATTCAGCCGAAATTACAAACGAAATCCTGTCGGAAGAATTGAGTTTTGAGGAAAAATTGGCAGAAGCTAATGACAAATATATACGCCTGTCAGCCGAATTTGATAATTATCGTAAACGCACTGCACGCGAAAAACTTGAAATTTTGCGCAACGGCGGTGAAGAAATAATAAAAGGCTTGCTCCCTGTTCTCGATGACTTCGACAGATGTATTGCATTTTTGGATGTTGCAACCGATATTGATGCGATAAAAGAAGGTATTTTATTAATTCAAAATAAATTATCAGGATTTCTAAAATCGCAGGGATTAACCGAAATCGAAACAATAGATCAGGAATTAGATACAAACATACACGATGCTGTTACAAAATTTCCTGTATCGGACGAATCCAAAAAAGGAAAAATCATAGATATAGCACAAAAGGGTTACAGGCTGAACGATAAAGTAATACGTTTTGCTAAAGTAATTGTAGGAGAATAAAAATCATGGCAAAACGAGATTATTACGAAGTGCTGGGCGTACAAAAAAACTCAACGGATGAAGAAATAAAAAAAGCATACAGGCAAAAGGCAATTCAATATCATCCCGATAAAAATCCAGGTAACAAAGAAGCCGAAGAAAAATTTAAAGAAGCCGCCGAAGCATACGATGTCCTTAGCGATGCAAAAAAACGCTCACGATACGACCAGTTCGGACATTCGGGTATTGAATATGGAGCGGATGGCGATTTTAACATGAATATGGAAGATATTTTGTCTCGTTTGAACGATCTTTTTAGTGGAGGTTTTGGAAATGGTTTCAGTTCGATATTTGGTGGAGGAAATGGTTATGCGCAACAATATTTGAATCGCGGCAGCGATATAAGAATTCGTATTAAACTCACGCTTGAAGAAATAGTAAAAGGAGTCGAGAAAAAGATAAAGATAAACAAACTTGTTGCTTGCAGCCATTGCAACGGCAGCGGAGCAAAAGATGGAGAATACAGTGTTTGTCAATCGTGCAGAGGAACAGGTAAAACGGTTCGCGTAGTAAGAACAATGTTGGGACAAATGCAACAGGTTTCGATGTGTTCGGCATGTCAGGGACAGGGAAAAACCATTGCAACGCCTTGCAGCCATTGTCGCGGCGAAGGAACAGTCAGACAGGAATCTGAAATAAGTTTCAAAGTTCCTGCAGGCATTGGCGAAGGAATGCAACTTACAGTAGCCGAAAAAGGTAACGCAGCGCGGCGTGGTGGAATAAATGGCGATTTGCTCGTTATGATTGAAGAAATTCCCGACAAAGAACTCATACGCGATGGCAACGATTTGTTATATACGCTGTTTATAAACATTCCGCAAGCTGCTCTTGGCTGTACCGTCGAAATTCCTACTGTTGATGGAAAAGCAAAAATTAAAATTGCTTCCGGAACACAATCGGGAAAAATATTACGTTTGAAAGGTAAAGGTATTCCCGACGTAAACCGTTATGGCATTGGCGATTTACTTGTATATGTAAGCGTGTGGATTCCGAAAAAATTAAGCAAAGATGAAGAAAAAATTCTCAAAAAACTTGAAGAATCAGAAAACTTCAAACCAAATCCCGACAGAGAAGATAAAAGCATATTTGAACAAGCCCGCAGCATAAATTGATTTGCTGTCCGATTTTACGTATTTATATTACTGTTAAACTAAACCATACACCAATTTTTTTTAATATAACACATAAAAACAGAATACATTTAACAGCGTTGCAATATTTTGCAAACTTTTTTATCTGTCTTTATCCAATATTGCATCTATCACATCTTCTACGCGTGTCCATTTTCCGTTTTTGTATATTAATCCATCGCACGAAATATCGGGAATGTAAAAACGATAATCTCCTTCAACGGCAGGATTTGTCGGAACGAGTAAATTATAAACTATCATTTGCTGCTTTTTATTATATACCAAATGCATCGACGAGCGTGCATTATATTCAAATATAAGTCGATACGTGTTCGATTCCTCAAATATTTCGGCTCCAAACACAGGTTTGTCTTCATCGTCAAAACTTAAAACGTCAATAATTTTCTTATTCGACAAAAATCCTTTCAAATCGTTACCCAGCAAGGTGTACGCTTTTTTTCCGTTCATGCTTGTTTCAACAATATCGTAATAAACCGCTCCATACCATTTTCCGTTTACAAATTTTTCGTCAGTCATGTATTTGTTGTTGATGTTTACATCTTGAAGAATAAACGTTTCTTTCGGCGATTTCACTATTCCGTAATATTTGTACATTCCGCGTTCTGTCGGTACGCACCACGTGTAAATGCCTACGGTTTTATCATTTGAAAAAAGTTGCGATATACGTTGAGACACATCAATTTTTCCGTCTTCTGCACTTACATTTATTATTTTTGCAAATTTGGCGCAAAACGTATCTGCCAATATTATTCGCTGTTCAACATTTTCTATTGCAAGTATTTTGTTCAATTCGTTTTGCATGTCGTTTTGGGCATATATTTTATTGTATTGTAAAAATGCCGAAAACATTGTTGTTATTATGATAAATTTATATTTCATCGAGTATTGAATTTATAATATTTACAGTTTCTTTTATTTGATTATCAGTGATTGTCAGTGGCGGCGAAATACGAAAAGCGGTATCGCAAAACAAAAACCAGTCGGACAACAAACCATGTTCAATTCCTTTGTTTATAAATTGTTCGCGCAATTGCGAACATCCGAGTTCTACAGCCAAAAACAGTCCTGTTCCGCGCACTTCTTTTATTTTTTTGTGTTTTAAAAGTTGTTTAAAAAGATTTGATTTTTCGTTCACCTGTTCCAAAAGATTTTCGTCTGTAATGATGTTCAGCGAAGCAAGAGCGGCGGCGCACGAAACGGGATGTCCTCCGAATGTTGTGATATAGCCGAGCGCAGGATTTGTTTTCAGCGCCGACATGATTTCGCTTGACGAGATAAATGCTCCGAGCGGCATTCCTCCGCCCATCGATTTTGCAAGGCATAAAATATCGGGAATGACATTGTAATATTCAAATGCAAATAATTTGCCCAAGCGTCCGAATCCTGTCTGTATTTCGTCGAAAATCAATAAAACACCTTTTCCCGAACATCGTTTTCTGAGTTTTTTAAGAAAGTCATTTTCAGGAAGTATAATTCCCGCTTCGCCTTGCACAGGTTCAACAATCACACATGCAGTACGTTCGGTTATCTGATTAAGATCATTTTCATCATTAAAATTTATTATGCGCGTGTCGGGCAAAAGTGGACGAAATGAATTGCGAAATTCTTCGCTTCCCATAACGCTTATTGCTCCATGCGAACTTCCGTGATATGAATTTCGGAACGATACCATTTCTGTACGTCCTGTAAATCGTTTTGCAAGTTTGAGCGCTCCTTCTACGGCTTCGCTTCCTGAATTTACAAAATATACAGATGACAAATTTTCAGGCAATAATTCAGTCAAACGCTTTGCATACAGCACTTGCGGCGATTCGATATATTCTCCGTAAACCATCAAATGCATATATTTGGAAACCTGTGCATTGACGGCTGCAATAACTTGCGGATGACAGTGTCCGACATTGCTTACCGAAACGCCTGCTATCAAATCGATATAAATTTTTCCATCGGGCGAATATATATAAATTCCTTCGGCACGTTCAACTTCGATACACATTGGAAAATCTGATGTTTGTGCAACATGCCGTAAAAAAAGCGTTCGTAAATTTAATCCGTTTTTATTCATCGTTTATTTCTTTTCATTTTGTTTATGCGAATTTTCATATAATTCTATTATTTTGTCGGAGTTGCGAATTGTTGCTCGCAACCATTGCAGCATTATCTGATTTTGCTCGTCTTCGTTCAGTTGCCACGAAATTTCCGATTTTCTCAATTTCATTGTCAAATGATGTAAAATTATTGCCGCCGACACCGAAATATTAAAACTTTCAACAAATCCAAACATCGGAATTGTTATAAATTCATCTGCATTTTTTCGTACTGTATCTGATATTCCCGAATATTCCGTTCCAAAAAATATTGCTGTTTTTCCTTTTGCAATATCAAAATCTTCGAGTGCGGTATTGTTTCCATAAGGACTTGTTGCTACGATGCGATATCCTTGGTTTTTCAAATGACATACAGCATCATAACTTGGCGCAGACGAATTATATTTATGTAAGGTCAACCATTTAACAGAACCTTTTACCACCATTGGATTTATTTGATATTTGTTTTTATCTTCGATAATATGAACATCCTGTATTCCGAACGCTTCGCAGGTACGCAGCGCTGCACTTGCATTTTGCGATTGAAAAATATCTTCAAGGCAAACGCAAATATAACGAGTCCGCTGCAACAATTTTTGTCGCAACAGATCAATGCGTTCGTCTGACGCAAATTGCTCCAAATATCTGTTTAATGATGTATTCATTCCACAAAGTAAATAAAAAAAGGGAAACTGTGAAAGTCTCCCCCATTTTCTCGATAAAGTAAAAGTTTATTTTACTTTTGTCGTAAGCTCGCTACCGGGTTTGAATTTCACAACTTTTTTAGCAGCAATTTTAATTGCTGCACCAGTTCTTGGATTTCTTCCAGTACGCGCACTTCTTTTGCTAACTGCGAAAGAACCGAATCCAACTAAAGCAACTTTGTTGCCTTTTTTCAATTCTGTTGAAACTGCCTTAATAAAAGCATCAAGAGCCTTTTTTGAATCCACTTTCGTTAATTTTGCATTTGCTGCAATAGCATCAATAAGTTCCGCTTTGTTCATGATAACATAATTTTAAAAGGTTATAAATAAGATAAAACTCTTTAATAATTAATACAAAAGTAATTTTTATTCATTTATTTGCAAAATATCAGAATATTTTTTTTTCTGTTTTTTTTCTGTTTTTTTTATGCACCACAATTGAATAGAGAATTTTGACGGATTTAATATATTGGCAATCAATATATTATTAGACTAAAAATTATTTTCATATTTTTTAGTTATTTTTGACAATAAATTTATAAAATCTATATTTTAACCTTTTTTTACTCTTTAAATAATTTTTATTGTCATTAATAAGCTTGTTTTTATTCCACAAACACTACTCATATTGCGTCAAAAAACAATTACTCCAAACATAATTTAGTTACAATTCATTTTCTCTAAATCGTAAAAATCATTCTGTTAAAACTTTTGCATTATGCAATGAAAATATCAAAATTGCTCAACGTTCATTTTTCTTTACTTGCATAAATTTGGTATCTTTGCACTTTAAAAATAAGGAAATGGGAAATATATTAGCAATAGTTGGGCGTCCTAATGTGGGAAAATCAACATTATTCAATCGTTTGGTAGGAATGCGCCAAGCAATAGTTGACGAGATGTCGGGCGTTACGCGCGACCGCCATTATGGAAAGTCAGACTGGAACGGCAAAGAATTTTCGGTGATTGATACAGGCGGATATGCAATAAACACCGAAGATATTTTTGAAAATGAAATTCGCAAACAGGTGCATTTGGCAATAGATGAAGCTGATGTTATCATCTTTATGGTTGATGTAACCACAGGAATTACCGACTTTGATGATACTGTTGCAGATATTCTTCGTCGCGGGAAGAAAAAAGTTTTTTTGGTAGCAAACAAGGTTGATAACAGTAATCGAATATTCGACAGCCACGAATTTTATAAACTCGGACTTGGCGAACCATATTGTGTTTCGTCAATCAGCGGAAGCGGTACAGGCGATTTGCTTGATGAAATTGTGAAATGTTTTTCGGCAAATACAAACGATGATAATGACGAAGCAGATACACTGCCTCGAATTGCCGTTGTCGGAAAACCTAATACAGGTAAATCATCATTGACAAATGCATTGCTTGACGAAGAACGTAACATAGTAACTCCTATCGCAGGAACTACGCGCGATGCAATAGAAACAAGATACAATAAATTCGGCTTCGACTTTTTTTTGATTGATACCGCAGGATTGCGTAAAAAAAACAAAGTTACCGAAGATTTGGAATTTTACTCTGTCATGCGCTCGGTGCGTTCCATCGAAAATTCGGATGTGTGTATTCTTATGATGGATGCGTCGCAAGGCGTCGAAGCTCAGGATATGAGTATTTATAATCTTATAATAAAAAACAAAAAAGGCTGCGTGATTGTAGTAAACAAATGGGATTTAGTTGAAAAAGAAACAAATACAATGCGCGATTATAAAAACAAAATTCTTGAACGCATAGCGCCATTTACGGATGTTCCAATTATTTTTGTTTCGGTGATAAATAAATTGCGAATTTACGATGTTTTGCAAGCGGCAATCAAAGTTGCCGAAAATCGCAAGCGCAAAATCGCCACGCGACAACTTAACGATACCATGTTGCCGATAATAGAAGAAACTCCGCCGCCTGCAATCAAAGGGAAATATATAAAAATAAAATACATCACACAACTTGCATCGCCAACGCCTGCATTTGCATTTTTCTGTAGTTTGCCTCAATATGTAAAAGAACCTTATAAACGTTTTTTGGAAAATAGACTTCGCGAAAATTTTGAATTTACCGGATGTCCGATACAATTGTTTTTCAGACAGAAATGATAACAGGATTTTCAGGCAATATGAGAAGGCGGAGTAAGTAATAAAACAGTTGGTTTCCACAAAAAATAAAAAGAAAATACTCAAAACGAGTATTTTCTTTTTATTTTTTCAAAGATTGCAATCTTTTAGTTTCTTCCGCCGCCAAGATAGAAACCTATTGTAGCGCCTAAGAAATGGAATGTTTCATCACCGACCTTTCCTCCATAGTTATATGAAAGAGAAAAACGGAAATGCGAAATATCAAATCCGGCACGAAGCAATGCTCCGAAATTGTTTTTGCCTTCTGATTCAACCGTTGTATCTCCAACACTTACACTTGCTCCGCCAATGCTGTAAAGTCCTAAACCAAGACCTACAAAAGGACGGAACTTGTTGTTGTTAAAATAATAATCACCTGTAACCATGTAAGATGAACTTAATTTAACATCTACACTTTCACCTTCTTCTTCTACTCCTGCAAACAACGAGCCTTCCCAACGAAGACCAACTGCTAATTGAGGCGCTACTTCATACTTCGGTTCAAGATAAAATTGAACTCCGCCATCGAGAGTTTTAGTAAATGGTAATCCATAACCAATACCGGCATCTACACGAAACGGCTTAAATTCTTGTGATTGAGCTGACAATGCAACTCCGCAGATTAATACTGCAATGAATAGTAATTTTTTCATACAATTGAAATTTTAATTTTTTAAATAAATAATTTACTTCGTGTCTTATAATTTATATTATAGGCGCATATAAATCACATTAAAACAATAAATTATAATTTTTATCAACAGGTTATCAACAAGTTATTGACAAGCATACAATTTGCAGATATTAAATAATCATATACCTTTGCGGACAGAAAAATTTGTCCTATAATATAAATTATAAGACAAAAAATTTTTTTTGAGAAGTGTTAAAAAATGGGAGATTTGGTTATTTGTCATTTGTCTGAACTGTGATTTTTTTGATTTGAAAAGGCGGTTTTGCGTTCTTTGCGGTTTGATTTTTTACCGCAAAGATGTATCGCAAAGTACGAAAAGCAATAAGCGTTCTTTGCCGAAAACTTCGTGTCCTTTGTGGTGAAAAAAACCATTAAGCAATTAAGAATTAAGAGAAAATAACGGTTAATCAATTAAGAATTAAAAGTTTCTGCAAACGTTTTGTCCCTGAAGCAACAATGAATGATAAAATACTGGCTACAATTAATTTTATGAATTAAAAAATATTTTTTGTTTTGTTCATAAACAATTATCTTTGAAAAAAATTAACAAAGAATACAATGAACAACAAGAGTTTTTCGTTCAAACAGTTTACTATTGAGCAAGAAAAATCGGCTATGAAAGTCGGCGTCGATGGCGTTATGCTTGGCGCTTGGATTGATGTTGCAAATGCGTCAAATATTCTTGATATAGGCACAGGCACGGGATTGATTGCAATAATGACAGCACAGCGAAATTCTATTGCAAGTATCGATGCTGTCGAAATAGAGCGGCAATCGTACGAACAAGCCGTAGCAAACGTGAATAATTGCAAATGGAAAGAGCGCATAAATGTGATTCATGAGAAATTCCAAACTTTCGCCCAAACTACTCAAAAACGATATGATTTGATTGTTTCCAATCCTCCGTATTTCATTGCATCGCTGCAATCGCCGGAGATGCAGCGCACTGTTGCGCGACATTCTACATTGCTAACTCAAGATGATTTGATAAGCGGGATTAATAAAATACTCACCGATACGGGAAAATTTGCTGCAATTTTTCCTTATATCGAGGCTAATATTTTTATTGCAAAAGCCGCTGCTCAAAATCTTTTTTGCAACAAAAAAACAAATATAAAGCCCAATCCTCAAAAACCTGTAAAACGCATTATGCTTGAATTTTCGCGCACGAAACAAAGTCTTATGGAAAATATTATTTGTATCGAAACAGGCGAAAGACACGACTATACCGATGGATATAAAAGGCTTACAAAAGATTTTTATTTGAAATTTTAATCCTCGCTTAATCTTGGTTTTGATTAAAGCAAATTATTCCCGTTTTGATATTTTCTGTCGAAAATTATATTATTGTTATGGCTTCGCTTATTACCCAGCCCTGTTCGCCGTTGGGAAGTTGAATTTTTGTCCATTCATTAAAATTGTCACGAACCAACACTTTTGTGCCTTCGTGCAATAAAAACATATCTTTTCCACTGTCATCGGGCGAAGTTTTGGCTGTAAGCACCGGCACAAAAACTATGGCGCTGTCATATTTACGCAGATTGTTTTCTATCAGTTTGCATGAAATCGACAGTAGTAAAACAACGCAGGCAACCCAAAACGATGTTCGGCGAATGAACAGTTTTCCTGCAAACATAAACAGTAATACAAGCGCCAAGAAAACTGCAAACGACAGCAAGGCAATTATTCCCCACGTGTTTGCGGCAAACAGCGATTTTATTTTTCCGAATATCGTGATAAGAAAAAATTCGGGAACATCGTCGAATTTGTCTGTTGTTTGAGAGCGTGCAATCGCCAAATTATGATTTATATCTTCGTCTGCAGGATTCAGGCGATATGCCCGTTCATAGTTTAAAATTGCCGCCGCCAAAATATTTTGTTTAAAATATGCATTTCCGAGATTGTAGTATAAATAAGACGATTCTTTTCCTGCGTCTAAAATTGCTTCGTAGGCGTCAACGGCGTCTTCATATTTTCCTTCATTATACAATTTATTTGCCCAGACAAACACAGAATCTGCATCTGTATGCTGCGTTTTAATTGATTCGATTTGCGTATTCTGATCGTTGTGTGTCGAATCTGTTTCCTGCGCAAAACTGTTGCTTGCCGACAGGATTAACGAAAGTATAATTATATATTTTTTCATAGCCGTGTATTTTGTTTACATCAAGACAAATATTTATTTAGTTTTTTGTTCCAATTTACTCATAACTTCTATCGCATCGTTGTACAGCAAATTCATTTGCGTTGAACTTACTCCGGGCGCATATTGCGCAAATTCACATTCATCGACAATTCTTATTAACTGGTCGATATATTTTTGTTCTACATTCTTTTCTGTAAGCAGTTCGCTGACGTTATTACGTGAAAGTTCGGCTACAGGCAATGAAAATTTATCGCTGATATAACCCCATATCGCTTTCAGCAGTTCATCATAAAAATGTGATGAATTATTGAGATACATTGATTTTTTTGCTATTTTCAGACGTTTTCTGGCAATTCCTTTCGCTTTGCGGTTACGCATCAGAATGATATTTTGCCGATTTTTGTTGTGTTTGTACAGCCATAAATAAATTAATACAAACAATACGATGGCGATAATATACGAAGGATAAAAGCTTTTCATTCCAAAAAAGCGCGAGCCTTTGGAATGCCATGTTTCGGCTTTGTTTTTTATAAACCGTATGTCGGATGTCAAAATTTGAACATCGCGTTGATTTGATGAATTAACAAATGAAACCTGCTGCGGTGAATTTAAGTCTTTTTCGACTTCGATTATCATTGGATTGCTTGTCAGGCTTACATATTTCTCGTCGGACGGATTGAAATACGAAAACATAACAGGTTCTATTGTAAACGTTCCTGCCGAGCGCGGTATCAATGGATATTCGAAAGTTACGGAATTTGCAGTTACTGTTGTTTTCGAATCGTAAGTATCAAAATCGTGAGGAAAATTTATTTTTGGCGTTCCTATCAGGCTGAAATTGCCTGTTCCGCTTATTTTTACATTAACCGAAACAGCATCGTTTGCCGTAAGTTTGTCTTTCGATACTTTTGCCGTCATTGTATAATTTCCAACAGCGCCGGTAAATGAAGGCGGCGCTCCCGCAGGCAAATCTTTTACGTTGATTGTGATAGCGGATGTTCGTACGGGTTTGTCTGTATATATTACATCACTAAAAAAGAAATTTCGCCGTATCTGCTGTTCTACAACGCATATTGTACTTGCCGGATTAATACGTATTGCTCCGCTTTTTTGAGGACTGAGTTCCCATACTTTTACAACATAGGAATTATAAATTCGTCCATCAACATTTTCGCGCTGCGGTTTAGAAGCATTAGTTGGCGTAATATCATTATTCCAAAAACCATCAAATTTGGGAAAATTTACGTTTTTAATACTGTTTATACTAGTTTGCAAACCTCCATAAAGTTTAAGCGTAAGCGTAAGTTTGTCGCCACGATAAAGCGATGTTCTGTTCGGAACAAGCCGCATGAAAATATCACCTGAAGAATTGTCAGTAGCAGTCGGAGAAGACGTTTGAGGATTTTGCTGTTGTGGCGTCTGTCCTTTTATTACTTCTATTGTTACAGGATTCGATGTATGCGTTTTGTCATTATCATCAACCATACTTACCGCACCTATTGTGTATTTTCCTTCTTTTGCTGCACTCAGAGTATATACAACAGAAATTGTTTGTTCTAATTTACCGTTTATATTGCTAGATGAAAACTCTTGCATTGAGCCGTGATTCGTTATTTCAGGAGGAAATTCGGGTTGTGATGTTAATCTGAAATTTGTATTCGATACAAGTTTATAATTGAAATATTCGCCGACCGAAACGATATTACTCGCTTCAGCTTTGAATGTTTGTGCTGTTGCCGCAACAGGTAAAGCAACAAACAATGCCGAAAGTAAAATTAATTTATGTGTTTTTATTATTGTTTTCATATATTTTGATTTTACCAATTTTTTTCTGGAATAGTTTTTTTCGCAGATGCTGCTTTTTCTTTGTCAACTTTTTCTTTTGTTTTTTCTTCATGGGCGCGTATGGCATCCAGCATTCTCTCAATATCCTGTTTGCTCATTTCCTGCGCCTGTTTTTCTTGATTATCCTGATTTTGTTTATCCTGATTTTGATTTTCGTCCTGATTTTTATCTTTATCTTGATCCTGATTTTGTTGTTGTTGATTATCATTTCCGCCGCCACCGCCGCCATTTTTAGCCAGTAATTTTTGAGCGTAGGCAAGGTTTGATTTTGTTTCCATATCATAAGGATTTAGTTTCAATGCTTTTTTATAGGCTTCGATACTTTCTTTTAACTGTTCCTGATTGGCGGCAACATGCTGTCCCTGCGTTTCTTTATCTTGTATTGCCTGTTTGAGCATTGCATTGCCCAAATTGTGGTATGTTTGCGGCGGTTGTGTTGAATCGATTTTTGTCTGCGCAAGTTCTTTGTACAGTTTTGCAGCATCTTCGTAGCGTTCCTGCCTGTAAATTGAATTTGCAAGATTGTATTTTGCATTTTTCGATTCTGGATTTTTTTGTAATCCTCGACGATATGCTGTTTCGGCATCGGTATATTTATTTTCGTTATAAAGTTTATTGCCTGTGCGCATATCGCTGCGTTCGGGAACTTTTTGCGAATATAAATTCGACATTACAAATACAGATAATATTATTGCATATACTTTTCTCATTGTTCTTATTTTTTCAGTTTTTTACTTCTAAAAATATCAATGCTGTTGATCCATTTATTTTTACGTTCCAAAATTAGCATTTCGCATATTATAAAGATTAAAGACAACAGCAAAAAATATACAAACCATTCTCGATATTCGTCGTATGTAATTTTGGTAAGTTCTTTTTTATCCATTTCGTTAATGTTTTCTATTATTCGCGTAAGCCCGAAATCGGCGTTTGTCGCCGCAAAATAAATTCCTTCCGTTTTTTGCGCCAATTCTTTAAGAATAGTTTCATTAAGCCGCGTTATAACCATATCTCCGTTTTTGTCTTTCAAAAAATTTCCATCGGACAACAATATCGGAAAACCTTTTGCCGAACCTATTCCTACGGTATGTATTCTTACGTTTTGGTCTGCGGCTTCGCCTGCGGCATTCATGGCATCTTCTTCGTGGTCTTCGCCATCCGATATTATTATTATCGAACGGCTTTTATGAGAATTTTCACTAAACGAATTTAGTGCCAGGCGTATTGCTTTTGCAATGTTTGTTCCCTGTACCGGCACTATTCCCGGGTTTATTGATTTCAGGAATATTTTAGCCGAGATGTAATCGTTTGTAATTGGTAACTGCACAAATGCATCTCCTGCAAAAACTATAAGTCCTATTCTGTCGTTTTTCAATCTGTCAACAAGATGCGATATTGCAAGTTTTGCCCGTTCAAGCCGTGTAGGTTTGAAATCCTGTGCGAGCATACTGTTTGATACATCAAGAATTAGCATTACTTCTGTTCCTTTGCCTATTTCTTCTTTTTTCACTTTTGCTCCCGTTTGCGGACGAGCCAGAGCCACAACGACAGAAAATATTGCAAAGCATAAAAGCATTAATTTAAACCATCCTCTTCGTTGCGAAACATCAGGCATCAATTGCGACAATAAATTAACGTTGCCTATTTTCGAAAGCAACTGCCGCTTGCGTATCGACCACAAGATATAAACGATAATCAATACGGGTATTATCAACAATAATAATAAATATTCTGACTGTGCAAATCTAAACATATTATGGTAACATCTTCAAAATAAATAAACGTAACAATATAACCAGCAACAAAATTCCAAGTCCAATCAATGCATACGGCATATATTCTTCTTCGTAAACATTGAATGAATCGATGGATGTTTTTGTTTTTTCCAAAGCATTAATTTCATTATATATTTCCTGCAATTTTGTATTGCTTGTTGCACGAAAATATTTTCCATCAGTTTTACTTGATATGTCTTTAAGTAAATCTTCGTCAATTTCAACCGGCACATTTTGAATTTGTGTGGTTCCGAATGGCGTTGGCACCGGATATGGCGCCATTCCATGCGTTCCTACTCCTATTGTATAAACTCTGAGTTTGTACTGTTCTGCCATTTCGGCTGCCATTGCAGGCGAAATTTCGCCTGCGTTGTTTATTCCATCGGTAAGCAGAATTATCACTCGGCTTTTTGCATTGCTGTCTTTCAGTCGCGCTACGGCTGTTGCAAGTCCATTGCCTATTGCTGTGCCGTTATCGGTAATCATTCCGATATGAACTTCGTTTATCAGATTTATCAATGTCGCCTTATCGGTTGTGAGCGGACATTGTGTAAAACTTTCGCCTGCAAAAACCACCAAACCTATGCGGTCTGATATTCTTTCGGAAATGAACTGTATGGCGATTTTTTTTGCTGCTTCGATTCTGTCGGGTTTGAAGTCGCGAGCAAGCATACTTCCCGATATATCAAGAGCAAGCACAATGTCTATGCCTTCGGTGTCGATTGTTTCCTGTTTTGTTGACGAACGCGGACGCGCCGATGCAACAATTATTGCCGCTATTGCGATGCAAGTAAAAGCAAAAGGAAGGTGTTGCAAATAATAGCGCAATCCTTTTTTCACGTTTGCAAATGCCACTGTTGTAGATATTTGCAGTGATGTTTTTTTTCGCAAAACTTTAAAGACATACCATGCAATCAGCGGTAAAATTATGAACAGCAGATATAATATTTTCGGATATTCAAATTCAGGCATTGGTTTCTTCCTCCTTTACTTTTTCTTCTTCGGTCGGCGTGTCGGTTTCTTCCTTTGGCTGCGTGCTTGTTACAAATTCAAACGCCGTCTTGAACGATTCTTCGTTTTCGTCGGACGACGGTTGATATTTTGCAAATTTTGCCAAATCCGAAGTATAAAACATTTCACGTAACTTTTCGAATGAATACAGTTCATCAATTTTATTTTTCTTAATATCCGCAAGTATTTCGTCTGATGTTTTTTCCATTGCAGGTATCGAAAATCTGCCTTCTACATATTTTCTTATTATATCGGTAATTCGCGTGTAATATAATTTTGTTTTGCCCTGTTGCCACAATTTTTCCGTTCTGAGTACGCTCAATTCTTTGAATGCCACAATGTGCGGAGGAATTTTAGGCTTTGGTTTTCCGAAAAGAGGTTGTTTGTTTTTCCAACGTCTGTATAAAATTATACCGCCGACAATAAGAATTATCGCTCCGAATATTATCAAAATCAAAAATAAAATTTCGCTTAATGTAATCGGATACCTTATCGGCGCTTTTATATCGAACATTTTATATGTAAGAGTATCGATGGGAATTGTATTCACATGAAACTGAACGATATTCGACATAAACGTATCGGAATTTTCAGTATCTTCCGGATTTTTGACAATAATTGGAAACATTATAAAATAATGTCCGCTGTCGAAAGATGTTATTATGTAGTTTTTTACGTATTCCGAAATTACATCCTGATTGCGTACAGTATCAATAGGCAATTCGCGCACAAGTTCTACTCCGGGAACGACTGTATCTTTTATTTGCGGAAAATTCGGAATAATTAGCGGATTGAATTTATATTTGATGCTTAACGTTATGTGGTCGCCGATAAGTATGGTATCTTTGTTGATCGAAAGTTCAAAGCCTTTTACTTCCTGTGCAAAATTATTGGTTGCAAAGGCGAGCATGCAAATCAGCAATACAATATATCTTATTTGTTTTGTCATCGTTTTTTAAATAACTGTATTAAAGGTTTCACATAATCTTCGTTGGTGCTTATGTTTACGTTGTCGATTCTGCATTTTGAAAATATATGGCTCAGATTTTCGTTCATTTTTTCCATTCTATCCGCGTAAGTTCTGCGTACCGATTTCAATGATGTATCAACAATGATTAACTTTCCTGTTTCTGCATCTTTGAAGCGTATAATTCCAACGTTTGGCATTTTTTCTTCGCGATTGTCATAAATTCTTATTGCTGCAATATCATGCTTATTGCCTGCAATTTTCAAAGCATCTTCAAAATTCGGTTGCATGTTTTCGCCGTTGACATCTATCATATCGGAAAGTATGAATGCCGTACACGATTTTTTAATTGCATTTGTAAGAAAGCGTAAGGCTTCAGAAATATTTGTTCTATTATTTTCGGGTTCAAAATCAATAAGTTCGCGTATTATGCGTAATGTGTGCGCCCGTCCTTTTTTGGGCGGGATAAATTTTTCTACTTTATCGCTGAAAAATATTACGCCGACTTTATCGTTGTTCAATCCTGCCGAAAATGAAAGAACCGCCGCTATTTCGGTTGCCAAATCTTTTTTGAGTTTGTTTGCTGTTCCGAACATTCGCGAGCCGCTGACATCAACAAGTAACATTACCGTAAGTTCCCGTTCTTCTTCGTAGATTTTTACAAATGGAGTATTAAACCGCGCCGTAACGTTCCAGTCAATTGTTCTTATATCGTCTCCGTATTGATATTCGCGAACTTCGCTAAACGTCATACCTCGTCCTTTAAAAGCGCTGTGATATTCGCCTGCAAAAATCTGGTGCGATAATCCTCGCGTTTTAATTTCGATTCGTCTGACTGTTTTTAATAGTTCTGTCGCTTCCATAACAAAATAGAATACGTTTTAATTTTATTGATATTTTACGGTACTTCAACTACATTCAATATCTGAGTAATTATATCTTCGGATGTAATATTTTCGGCTTCGGCTTCGTAAGTCAGTCCTATACGATGACGCAAAACATCATAGCATACTGCGCGAACGTCTTCGGGAATTACGTATCCTCTGCGTTTAATGAATGCGTAGGCTTTTGCCGCCATTGCCAAACAAATGCTTGCTCGCGGCGAACCTCCATACGAAATCATTGTTGTAAGACTTCCTATTCCATAATCGTTAGGCATACGTGTTGCAAATACTATATCGACGATGTAGCGTTCTATTTTTTCGTCCATATAAACATCGCGAACAACGCTGCGGGCGCGAATTATATCTTCGGGTTTTAAAACCTGCGAAGACTTTGGAAAGTCGCCGCTTATGTTTTGACGGATTATGAGTTTTTCTTCTTCCTTTTTTGGATAGGATATTACAACTTTGAGCATAAAACGGTCAACCTGCGCTTCGGGAAGCGGATATGTTCCTTCCTGTTCAATAGGATTTTGTGTTGCTAATACCAAAAACGGTTCAGGCAATTTGTACGTTGTATCGCCTATGGTAATTTGACGTTCCTGCATTGCTTCAAGCAAAGCGCTCTGTACTTTTGCCGGCGAACGGTTTATTTCATCTGCAAGAATAAAATTTGCAAAGACAGGACCTTTTCTCACCTGAAACGATTCGCTTTTTTGACTGTAAATTTGCGTACCCACAAGGTCGGCAGGCAACAAATCGGGAGTAAACTGTATGCGGTTAAATTTTGCATCAACAATATTTGCAAGAGTATTGATTGCAAGCGTTTTCGCAAGTCCCGGCACACCTTCCAAAAGAATATGTCCGTTAGAAAGCAATCCTGTGAGGAGGCTTTCCATCAAATGTTTTTGTCCAACAATAACCTTGTTCATTTCGATATTTACAATATCGACAAAGGCGCTTTCCTGTTGAATTTTTTCGTTTAGTTCTTTGATATTTATTTCACCCATGTTATGTAAAGTTTTTATTTTTTAATTTACGGTGCGCAAAGGTTATATTTTTTTGCAAGATATAATTTTAATAAGTGTTAATGTAATAAAAATAATTGTAATACAGACTCAACAAACTTCAATAAGTATAACTATGCGGGACGAATGTATAACTCCCCGCAATGCGTTAACAAAAAATAACATATATAAATTTATAAATCAGAATTATACATGTCTGATGATTTCATACTCGAAACGGGGTTTATTGAGGACAAATTATAGAATTGAAAAGCAAGGAAGTTGTGACAACATCCTAATTAGTCGCTCCTTAAAAAGTAAAATTTACAGAAACAAAAATTAATAACCATACATTTTATTAGCATTTTTAAACCTGACAGGTTCATATTAAACCCTAACTCCGCTCATGTTAGGTAGTCTATATCGATTTTTGCGAAAAGCCTTTGCATTTTTTTTGTAATTTCGGATTGAATCCATTGCCCCCTAATCTTCATTTTGTAAATAGCTTTCGATCTTTCGATAATATCTTTAGGCGAGTATTTGGACAAAAGTTCTGCCTGCCGCAACTTGACATATAGCTTGTAATAAGCAATCATTGCAACAATATTGGCAAAAAGCCATCCTTCCATCACATATCGATTCTGCATATGAGAAACATCAGCATCAAGAAAATTTTTATAGCTGTCGAACATCACTTCAATTTCGTTTCGTTGTTTGTACGATTCATAAACAGTTTGTTCCATCGGCTTGGGCAGGTCGATTTTTTTTGCCCTTATGTTTCTTTATTTTGGAATACTCCCACAAAAACTATATTGTATTTTGTTGATATTTAACCAATTCATTGCAAACACTTCCTGCAGTGAATTTGACCAAAATTTCAATATTTTATCCTTTAGCAACAATATCTTTCACAAACTGTGCTACCGTGAGTCTGTGTACGCCTAATATTCTTGCTATAGCGCTTTTCGACACCTTTTTATCCAATAAGGTTTTAATCTCTGCTTCTTTACCTGTCAACTTCTTGAACTTGGATTTACTGCCTTTTGGACGCCCCAATACAACGCCTTCGGCGCGTTTACGGGCAAGGGCTTCTTTGGTACGCTGGGAAATGAGATTCCGTTCAATTTCGGCGGACAAGCCGAAAGCAAAGGCAAGAACCTTGCTGTTAATGTCGCTTCCAAGACGGTAATTGTCTTTGATTGTCCAAAC
>JAISYZ010000005.1 GCA_031269545.1 Prevotellaceae bacterium | reverse complement strand
GCGCAATGAAGCGTCAAGAAACCCCATTTGCGGGTTTTGAGCAGTCGCCGTTCTATCACAATGGCTATAAAATTCACAACCATACAGAATTGCAGTAAAAAAAATACCGGCGAATAATAGACCAGCACTTTCGCTGTATGCGTGCCGTAATACTTTTCGATGAAAGTAGCTCCGGCTAAAGCAATAGCGTATATTATTAATAATACGATAGTTGTGATGTATGACGATGTAATTTTCATTTTTTGTACAATCATTAAATTAAAGCACAAAGGTATTACTTTTTCCGGAATTACGACAAAATTTACTTCCAATAAACTGTCCCGCAACAGCCAACCCGATGAAAAGCGGAATACAAATCGCCGGAGTGTCCAGCCAAATCCGTAACGGGATAATCAAAGGAATGGAAGCGTGAATTAAAAGCCACCATTTGAATGTGAATTTCCGGTATTTCACACGCCATCGTCCCAAAAAAATATTTACTGTCAATGCAATTACCGATACTATTAATATATTCATAATAAAAAGTTACAACTTACGATTTTAGATTTACCTTATCTTCTGCTATGTCATTGAATTATTACTGTGATTTAAAACACAAAAAACGAATACAAAAGTAAGAATTATTTTTTGATTTACGATTTTTGATTTACGATTTACGATTTATGATTTACGATTTATGATTTACGATTTACGATATTTTAAATAATACTTCAAAAGTTCGCGATAAAGCCAAAATGACAGGAAATAAAGGTTCCGAAGTATTCCAGTAATGCTACAGAACCGCTTCTTGATGAGTACGATAAGGGAGAATCTTTTTATGCAGATTCGGCATACACGGGAAAACCATAGTTTTTTTGGTGACAGGATCCTCAAAATTGTGACCATTCACATCAAAAAATTCAAGAAAATAGTTTTTCTGTAATCCAACAAAATGAGTTTCCCCCACTTTCCAGAAAGGTTCCTTTTGAATATGATAAAGTGTTTTGTCTTTTACTAATTCCATATTAAATTACATTCGTTTCGATTCGTCTGAATTACTTTTTCTTTCCTGTATGGATATTGCTTTGCCACCCAACGTATAACGTATGCTGAGATTAAAGAAGCTTCGGGAATTTGAATCCCATTCAAGATACATATATTTATAGCTGTACTGATGTTTTTGAGTCCACAGTTTGAAATCATGATGGCAATTTGCTTGCAATGTCAATCGATTGTCGAACATTGTTTTAGAAAAGCCAATGTCAAAATTGACAACTTTACCAAAAGTTTTGAAACTGTGCGTGGGTTGACGGAATAAAAAGTTCAGGTCAATATTCCATTTTTTTGGCAGGGCGATTTGGTTTATGCAACGTACCATCCATCCATGATGTTTGAAAGAATATGTTTCGTTGTCGTCCACAATGCTGACGGGACGATATACGTATGAAACAAATGGTTGCGTACTCCATGCTTTGTAATGAAAGTTTCCGCTTAAATTCAAAGATATTGAACTTGTATTTTTGACATTCATGTAAATAGTTGTGTAACGTTCGATTTCTTCCTTGTCGTTGATAAAAAGCATGTCCACAGGCGATTCAATATATGAATATGATACGTCGGCGTTTATCTTTCTGTTCCACGAAATGCTTGCCGATACTGTGTTGTAAATAGTCGGGTTCAAATATGGATTGCCTCTTTTCATGGCAAGGGAATCAATATACATCACACTGTTGTTCAATGCCTCGTACATTGGACGACTGATACGGCGAGAATAAGTCAACTGATAATTTACTTTGTCGTTATGAATGTATCCTATGCGCAGATTGGGGAAAATCTGAAAATCGTTTAATGAAAGGCTCTCTTCCGGCGATTTATTATCTGTCCATACATTTTCGGCTCTCACGCCTGCCGAGTAGCGCCAATTTTTCACCTTACCTGAAAACAACGCATATCCGGCTAAAATAGTTTCTGTAAAATCAACTGTGTTTGAATACGTTGGATCGATAACCCAATTTCCCGATAAATATCTTTCAAAATCAATAAGATTGTTATTTTTTATCCATGAATACTTTCCACCAAATTCAATCTGCCCTCCGGCTTTCGACGCCGGAATTGAGATATCAAGTTTGGACGCAAACAAACTGTAATCGTTGTCAAAAACGCTTCTCATTTCGTTTGTGGATAGAGTATTCTGATTTGTTTCCGTTATAGTCGAACGTGTTAATGTCGAATATCCGGTATAGTTATTCATAAAAGATATTTCCGTTCCTTTTTCGTTTTTGTAATCGTAATTCACTCCGAAAGATGACTGTTCGGGGTATGTTTTTTCAAGTCCATCCGACTTCATAACAGGAAATTGAACACCGTTTTTATTAATATGCATATCCTGCAAATCATTTCTGCTCCTGTCTGTCAAATATCCATCAAAGTAAATGTTTACAGAATTTTTTTTGTCAATAGAATAGTCTATGCCTGCATTGTATTCAAAATTCCATATTTCCATCAATGTCAGAGCGTATGTGTAATGTTCGAATAAATAATTTTCTTTTTCATATTTTATCCATGTATCGGTATATGCTTTACTGTTATAGCGTTCACCGCCCAGACTCGTATATAACCGGAATTTATCAAACTCGTATGACAGTTCCGGCGAGAAATAAATTGAGCCGCGTCTGCCCTGCCTGTAATCGGTATAAAGCGAACTTCTCAATCCTTCTCCCAAACTTTTTTTGGTGATGATGTTTATTACCGCATGTCCTTCGGCTTCGTATTTTGCTGAGGGATTTGTTATTATTTCAATCTGACGTACACGCGAAGAATTAAGTAATTGCAATTCCTCGTTGCCACGGATTTGTTTGCCATTGATAAGAATCAGAGCATTATCACGCCCGGCTACGGAAATCAAACCGTTTGGATCGGCGATTACGTACGGTACGCGTTTCAACATGTCTATTGCTGTCCCTGAATTACTTATTGTGCTGTTTTCGACATTGTATATGAATTTGTCGTCTTTCATTGTCAAAAAAGGCGATTTTCCATGTACAACCACCTCGTCCAGACTATATACTTTTGGAGACAAAACAATTTCACCAAGTTGTATATCTCCTGTGACGTCAGGTATTTCCATTATTACATCTTCGTAACCAATGCCGGTTATCTTTGCGAGATATTTTCCTGCAGGTTTTGGAATTGAGAAATTCTCAACAGCAAACGACGTTCCCGACACAAATGACGAATCTCTCGTATTTAGTATTACAACGTGATAATCCTTCACCGGCTCGTTGTTGCCGTTGATGACATGTCCCGATATTTTCTCTGACTGAGAAAATATTACGGAAGAAAATATCAGATTAAGTAATACTGTAAGAAATATCTTTCTCATAATCTTGTTTTTGTTTTGGGGATTCCTAAAAACTGTTTTGTTTATTTTGATTTTACAGGGAGCCGAAATCCCGTTAAAACTCCGATTAAAAATCGCGCAAAATTACATGAAAATTTCGAATTTCCAATTGCGTAACATAAAAATCAAGACCACCGGGTTCTGCTTACGTCCGTACTTTGAAGTACAATTGCTATCTTTGCAGCAAAAAAAATTTTGAGAAGCGATTCGGAAACAAATATCTTCGACAAATACTTGTTGAAATTTCATGGGTTGCCGCCAGATCGAACAGGTCTTTCTTAGGAAAAAAATACGAACAGTTGTCCAAAAGGA
>JAISYZ010000198.1 GCA_031269545.1 Prevotellaceae bacterium | reverse complement strand
AAATATTACTTTAAACAGCCAAAAGTCAACGTAAACGCCTCTCTGTACGATATTCGCGAATACTTTCAGGGACGCAACGACAAAGGCAAAATGAACAACCGTTCGGAAGACGAAAAATACAACGAACTGATAGGCAATTTGCGGAACAAATTAAAAATCTTAGCCGAAAAAATAGTTCCGAAAGTGTATGAATACGGATTTTTGAAAGAGTAAACAGGCTGTCCTTAAAAAGCAAAATTTTCCAGACACAAAAATTAACAAACAGACATTTCAAACCTGACAGGTTTCCGAAACCTGTTAGGTTTGATGATGCTCGCTGTCCCGTCAGGGACATTTTCAAAAACGCATCACGACTTGCCTACAGCAGATATGTAAATGCTTGATTTAATGATTTTGTAATAATATTTTAAAAATATTTGCAGGATATTAACAATAGATAGTGCAAAACCCTGCAATTTTTCCATCCGATTTTAACTAATAATTCCTTATTAATAAATATGTTATATCCTTTTGAGGAACTACTAAATACTATCGCAATGACAAGATGGTATTCAGGCGACTTTTTTGTTATGTTTTCTAATTCACAGTGTCAATTACAGGCAGAATTTTGACATTATTTTCTCCTGTTTTCGGCTGTTTGCATGTTTGCAGTATTCCTTTCCCAAAATACTCCGTCTGAATATCCCTGTATGCTGCGTTCTGTTTCAGCTGACTGTAAACGTTTTTCAGCCCAGCAGCAATATTCTTCGTTCATTTCGATGCCTGCATATTGTCGGTTCAATTTTTTTGCAACAACAGAGGTTGTTCCCGAACCAAGAAAAGGATCAAAAACAATTCCATTTTCGGGACAAGAGGCTAAAATCAGTTTGGCTATTAATTTTTCGGGCTTTTGTGTAGGATGATCCGTATTTTCGGACATCGACCAGTATGGAATGCTGATATCATCCCAAAAATTGGGCGGATATGTCAATCTGAAATTTCCTTCATCTGTTTGTTCCCAGCCTTTTGGTTTTCCGTTTTGCCTGTACGGAGCAATGACTTTTCTTTTCTGCTTTACCGATTCAACATCGAAATAATAATTTTTTACATTTTTCACTCCAAACCAAATATCTTCCATTGCGTTTTTCCAGTTGTGCGAAGCGCCTCTTCCTTTTTCGCGCTGCCAGGTTATTCTGTTTATTACCGTTAGATTTTCATCCATCACTTGCTGTAATGCAGATGTGCATTTCCAGTCTCCGCACAAATATAACGAGCCGTTTGGTTTCAATGTCAATACAATTTCAGGAAACCACGAACGCAGATAATCCAAATACTTGTCTTTTGATGAAGATTTAAATGTAAAACCGTTAAATTCTTTCGTCAAATTATAAGGCGGATCGATGATAATGAGATCTGCAAACTGTTGCGGCAGGCGGTTAATAATATCAAACAAGTTGTTGTTAATGGTTTTATTCAAAATATCTTCGACCGTAATATTTTTAATTCCTTTCATATTACATATTTTTTGAGAGAAATAAATATATTCGTCAGGCATTAAAGTTATTGTTTTATTTCGTTTTGCTCTTTCCCTGTTTGCCATTTTATCTGTTTTTTACATACGACAAAGTTAGTAAATTAATTAATAATGAACAATTAATAATTAAAAATAGTTTTGTATTCAGTACGAAAACACAAATTCACGAAGACCAACAAACAAATCAACAAATTTTTTGATAAGTGTTAAAAAAAGGGGAGGAATAGTGAAAATTAAAAAGTGGATTGCCTCACGTGAAAAGCAAACTTTCAAAAAAAAACGGGACTATACTTAGATTAAGTATTCACAATACAGAAATATAAATTATTTTTAATGTTTACAAATCGGAAATCATTTTAAAAATTATTTATAATCATTCTAAATAATTAATGAATAAGTATTATCTTTGTGCATAAATTTTGGAAAACAATGAGATTATCAGAACTACAAACAGGCGAAAAGTGTATTGTCGTAAAGGTTGTAGGGCGCAGCACTAAAAACGAATCAACTCAAAAACACGATTTGTTTGGACGGCGCAGCCGTAACGATGCTTTCTGCAAACGCATTACAGAAATGGGCTTTGTTCGCGGACAGGAAGTTGAAGTTGTGCTGAATGCTCCTTTCAAAGATCCTGTGAAATATAAAATCATGGGCTATGAAGTTTCGTTACGGCGCAGCGAAGCAGCCATGATTGAAGTTGTACGCATACCAACTGAAAATGAAAAACCTGTACAGGATGATTTTCACGGAATAATTACGGAGAATGAAAATCAGGAAATTGCGGTAAATACTCACAACACAATAACTGTTGCGCTCATAGGAAATCCCAACAGCGGAAAATCATCGTTATTTAATTGTGCCGCCAACGAACACGAACATGTTGGAAACTACAGCGGAGTTACGGTTGATGCAAAAGCAGGTGCATTTGAACATGGCGATTATCATTTTAATATTATTGATTTGCCCGGAACTTATTCGCTTACAACATATACGCCCGAAGAAATTTTTGTTCGCAAACATATAACCGACAAAAAAGCCGATGTCATTGTAAACGTAATTGATGCTTCAAATCTCGAACGAAATTTATATCTCACAACACAACTGATAGATATGAATTTGCGCGTTGTGATAGCGCTGAACATGTACGACGAATTTTTGGCAAAAGGCAACTCGCTCGATTATGTTGCATTATCAAAAATGATTGGAATTCCGATTGTGCCGACTATTGCACGTACAGGCAAAGGCAAAGAAGAACTGTTTGATGTTGTTGCAAAAGTTTACGAAAAATACGTTTCGGCAGACTTTGTATCGCCTGTCGATGAAGAAAATATGCCAATATACAAAACGGCAAAACACATACATATCAATCACGGTAATGAAATAGAAAATTCAATATCAAAAATAAAGGAAGAAATATTAAAAAATGCCGATATACGCAAACATTATTCTACACGCTTTTTGTCGATAAAACTTCTTGAAAACGATAGCGATATAGAAAATGTTATAAGAAATCTGAATAATGCCGATACTGTTTTTGAAATCAGAGACAGGGAAAGTGAACGTATAAAAACCTTACTGGGCGAAGATGTAGAAACGGCAATAACAAACGCCAAATACGGATTTATTGCAGGCGCATTACGCAAAACATTAAAGGAAAAGAATAAAGATACCTCTGCAACAACAAAATATATTGATTCAATAGTTACTAATAAATGGATTGGATTTCCTATTTTTCTTATATTTGTTATACTTATGTTTGTCGTTACTTTCATTTTAGGAAACTTTCTGAAAGATGGGATTGAATTTTTAGTTAATTTCGTAAAAGATGATGTGGCAAAAGGCATTTTTGACGAAGGTCCGGCTATAAGTTTGATTGCAGATGGCATTATTAGTGGAGTAGGACAGGTCATAGTATTTTTGCCTCATATTCTTATACTCTACATTTTCATTTCGTTTATGGAAGATTCGGGATACATGGCTCGCGCTGCTTTCATAATGGATAAACCATTGCGCAAGGCGGGACTGAACGGAAAATCGTTTATTCCTCTTGTAATGGGTATAGGATGCAATGTTCCATCGATTATGGCGGCACGAACAATAGAAAACCGTAATACACGCATGATTACTGTTCTCGTAAATCCTTTCATTTCATGCGCTGCACGTTTGCCCGTATATCTGTTTATTTGTGGCGCTTTTTTCAAAAATTACGAAATTATCGTAATAGGTTGCCTTTATGTGTTTGGCATATTTGTTGCTGTTTCTATGGCAAGGATTTTTAAAATGTTTAGTCGATTTAATAAAAAAGAAACTCCTTTTGTAATAGAATTTCCTCCGTATCGCATGCCTACGCTGAAATCGGTACGCGTACACATGCTGGAAAAAGGTATGCAGTTTTTGAAAAAAGCAGGAAAGACAATATTCATAGCATCTGTTATTATATGGTTTTTGGGATATTTTTCTCCACATAAAATAAAATATTCACAGGATTATGATAAATTGACCGAACAAACAATTGCAAACCACAAACAGGAAATTATTAAGCAAACAAATTTAAAAGACATGTTTTTGCTGACTGTAAAAAATGTAGAGCAAACATCGTTTTATCAGAAACAAAAAGAAAAAGAGAAACAGGAACAGTCATTTACCGGCTATATTGGAAGATTTATAGAACCGGCAGTTCAGCCTCTTGGATTTAATGGAAAAATGGGCATTGCAATAGTTTCGGGATTACCTGCAAAAGAAGTAATAATAAGCACGTTAAAAGTTCTATATTCGGGCGTTTCCGAAGATGAACTGTCAAAAGTAATGCAGGAAGACTTGAAACAGGACAAAAATCACTCGGCTCTTATTGCTCTTGTTTTTATGGTTTTTGTTTTATTATATTTTCCATGTATAGCGGCAATACGAGCCATTAGAGACGAAACAGGAAGTTGGAAATGGGCAATATTTTCGGCTGGTTATACGCTTGTGCTTGCATGGATAATATCGTTTGCCGTTTACAGAATAGGATTATTAATAATTTAGATTATGCTGATACAATGGATAATAGTTATATTAATATGTGCTGCTGCTTTTGTTTATACTGGTTTTAAAATTTATAAATTTTTCAAAGGGAAAAACAAGGGTTGCAGTGGCTGTTCATTTTCAGATAAATGCAACCTGAAACAAATAAAGAAATAAGTATTCAGTCGGTATTCCATATACTGTTGTGTTTTAAAAAAAGTTGACAGATTAGTGCTAAATTTATTATTCATTCTTAATTAATTTACTAATTTTGTCGTGTAAAAAAATAAATTATTTTAAAAAATATGTAAAACAATGAATGCAACTATCTTATTAATCACATTTTTTGCCTACACGGCGCTACTTTTTTTCATTGCATGGGCAACGTCCCGCAAAACCGACAATCAAACGTTTTTTACAGGAAATCGAAAATCAAACTGGTTTCTGGTTGCCTACGGAATGATTGGCGCATCGCTTTCGGGCGTTTCATTTATGTCGGTTCCCGGAAACGTTTATAATGAAAATTTTTATTATCTGCCAATGCTTCTCGGATTTATTATAGGATATGGAGTTATAGCCTTTGTGCTGCTTCCTTTGTATTTTAGAATGAATTTAACATCAATCTACACTTACCTCGACAAACGTTTCGGAAATTTCAGTTACAAAACAGGAGCATCGTTTTTTATTCTTTCGCGCTTGCTGGGCGCAACGGTACGCACGTTTTTGGTTGTGTTTGTGTTGTATAATTTCGTTTTTCAACACATGAATATACCGTTCTCGATTGTTGCAATAGTTTTTGTAACGATTGCAATTCTTTATACAATGCGCGGCGGAGTGAAAACAATTGTATGGACAGATACAATGCAAACCACATTTATGATTGTTGCAATAGTAGCGGCAGTTGTATTTATTTGCAACGAACTCAACTGGAGTTTTGGTGAAATGTTTTCGAACGTATTCAACGATAAACATTCGGATGTATTTGATTCCGACTGGAGTTCGAGCCGAAACTGGATTAAACAGTTTATTAGCGGCGCCATAGTTCCAATAGCAATGACAGGACTTGACCAGGCAATGATGCAAAAAAGTCTCAGTTGCAAAAATATAGGCGAAGCGAAAAAAAACGTGATAACATCTGTTGCAATGATGATTCCTGTAAATATCCTATTTCTTACGCTTGGCGCTATCCTTGCAATATACGTAGGGCAAAATCCTCACCTGCTCGAACTTATAGGCACAAATGCAGCAGGTAATGTTGAAGCCGATAAAATATTTCCTGTTGTGGCGTTCAGTCTTAAAAACATTGTAGGAATTTTCTTTTTTGTAGGATTAATTTCGGCGGCTTATCCTACTTGTGCCAATGCTCTTACATCGCTGACAACGTCAAGTTGTATTGATATTATTAATATGGAAAAACGCGAATGGGACGAAAAAACAAAAAAACTGATACGCATGATTGTGATGTTTTTGCTGGCAACACTTTTCATTTTATTAATTCTTATTTTCAACGATATGAAAGGCGATGCTGTAATAAACATGGTTTATCAAATAGCCGCATATACTTACGGTCCATTATTAGGTTTGTTTATGTTCGGAATAATGACAAAATTGAAAACGCTTGACAAAGCCGTACCCTTTATTTGTATTGTCGTGCCTGTTATATGTTTCGTTATCGAAAAATATATTTTCAGTTTCGGATTTTCGTTGATTTTGCTTTGCGCCGCACTTACTTTTGCAGGAATGTTGATTTTTTCAAAGAAGAATACAGATTTATTGAAATGAGAGAATAAAGAAATTTTCTTATAAAAACAACAATTGGCACATTATACTTCATACGGTATAAATTTGTGAATTATCAATATTTTGGATTGGATACGTTCAGGCTAATGCTTTTGCAATGACGCTCTAATTCTTGTTGTCATCGCAAGGAGCGAAACGACGAAGCAACCGAAGCGTAGCGTATAGTTCAACGATTTAATCCAGATTTTTTTTCATTTTTAATTTTGCATTTTTACGCCGAGCAAAGTATAACTCGTATTAAGCAAACCTTTGCAATTTTTTCATCTAATATTTATTCGTAATTACTTATTAATAAATAATTTATATTCTTTTAAGGAACGATTAAAGACGGACGATGACGATATAATTATGCATATTCTATAAATCTGCCTGACTTCAACGGATTTGAAATCATGATTTTATTCCAAGAGTTTTGCTTTTTGTTTTTCAAATTCTTCTTTTGTGATAATTCCTTCATCCATCAATGCTTTGAGTTTGCGGATTTCGTCGGCAATGCTGAAATTGTTTGT
>JAISYZ010000180.1 GCA_031269545.1 Prevotellaceae bacterium | reverse complement strand
ATCCTACGGATGATTATAAAACGGCAAACTAATTGTTGTGATACTCTTAAACAAAAAAAGGCTGCTCAAAAATGCAGCCTTTTTTTTATAAATAGTCGCTCCTTAACAAGTAAAATTTCTATATACAAAAAATTAATAAACAGACATTTTAAACCTGACAGGTTTCGGAAACCTGTTAGGTTTGATGATGCTTGCTGTCCCTGACGGGACATTTTTATTGACAATTCTTTTGTTTGGTTTAATGATTTTGAAAGAATATTTTCAAAATATTTGCTTTTAAAGGAGCAACTACTGAAATTGACGACAGCAAAATTTAATTTTCACAATTTCCCATTGGGATTGAATTGAGGAAAATTTTTGTTTTTCGATCCTACGCCTTTTATCAGTCCGCGCATAAAATCTTCGTGCGCCTTATGAAACAGAAATAGTTTTTTCGGCGACAATATCGTTTCAAATATTTTCATGTATTCGAGCATTAAATCAAATTCCTGCTTTTGCAAGTCGAACCACTGTTTGTTGATTTGCTTGGCTTTGGCATCGCTTATTTCTTTTTTTTCGATTTCAAAATTATGCGAAAGTTTTTTGCGCTCGTGTATTATTTTGCGATGTTTGTTTTCGAACTGATCTAACACAGGAAAAAATATTTTGGCTTCGTCTTCGGTAAGATTCATTTCTTTTGTGTAATATTCTTTTTTCTTGGCTTCCAGTATTTTTCGAACTTTTTTACGTTCATCTTCTTTCGATATGACAATCTTTTTTTTCTGTGTTGCCGTATCTTCACAATACGCAAGTATTTGAGAATGACATTCACTGTTATTGTCAAAACATTTTAAAACTGTCGAATCATTTATTTTATTAAGATCCTGCGCAATTGACAGTTGTATGTTTACGCAAATAAAAATAATTGATATTAATATTAATTTTTTCATGGTGATTACATATTTTAAGGTAAATATTCGTCTTCGATAAATGCCATTGAAATATAATGTTCATCAACGAGATAGGTGATTATTTCATCTTGTATTTCGTCGCTGATTTCGTCATCATACAGGTCAATGATTGGTATTTCGTTTGTATTTGTTTGCGCCAAATGCGTTGAGTTCGCTTTTTTGTCTGTTACAATATTTACCATTATTTGCGAAATACCGACAAGCAATAAAAATCCTGCGGCAAAAGCCAGTATTGGTTTTGCCGTTTGCCACAACGCAGGTTTTTTGACTGTTTCTGCCTTACATTTTTTCATTATGCGTTCGGGCAACGAGTCAAAATATCCGTTGGGAAGGCTGAAAGATGAGTTTTTCAGCCTGTCGGGTAATTTTATGTCTGTTTCGTTGTTCATTATATTACTTCGATTGATTTTAAGATAAAAGGTTTAAATGTTATTAATATTTTTTTTAATTTTTTCAGCTGCAATATGGTAAGATGCTTTAAGCGCACCGACTGATGTATTCAATATTTCGGCGATTTCTTCATATTTCATTTCGTCAAAATATTTCATATTAAAAACAAGCCGCTGTTTGGGAGGCAAGCTTGCCAGTATTTGCTGCAATTTTATTTGGGCATCATCGCCGTTAAAATATATGTCCTGTTTGAGCGTGTCGCGTAAATTATTTTCTACATCCTGCAACGGAATGTGATTATACGATTTTTGTTTTTTCAAAAAGGCAAGAACTTCGTTTGTCGCTATTCTGTAAATCCATGTGTACAGATTCGATTCGCCTCTGAACCTGTCAAGTGAATTCCATATTTTTATAAACGATTCCTGTACTAAATCGTCGGCATCGTCGTGATTTATCACCATTTTTCGAATATGCCAATATACCCGTTCCTGATATTTAAGCACAATTTGATTAAAAGCGAAGTTTTTACTGTCGCTGCTTTTAAACATTTCTATTAATTCGTTATCGTTTATTTCGTTGTGCATAAATGTAATTTACGAAAATTTGCTTTATTTTCTGCTTATCGCTTTTTTCGCCGCTTCGACAATATAAGGATGTGTAAGATGATATTCTTCAAGCAATTCCATTGGTTTTCCGCTTTGCCCGAATTTGTCGTTAACGGCGACCATTTCCATTGGCGTTTTTGTATTTGTAACCAAAACCTGCGCAATGCTTTCGCCCAAACCTCCGTTACGAAAATGTTCTTCGGCGCTGACAACTGCGCCTGTTTTAGTTGCCGACTGCAAAACGGCTGCTGCATCAAGCGGTTTTATTGTATGAATATTTATAATTTCGGCAGAAATTCCCTGTTTTTTCAATTCCTCGCAGGCAAGCAGGGCTTCCCAAACCAAATGTCCTGTTGCAAAAATGGAAACATCTTTTCCTTCCGTCAGTTTTTGCGCTTTCCCGATTTCAAAATTATCGTTTTCGAGTGTGAAGTTGGGAACGCTCGGACGTCCGTAACGAATGTAAACAGGTCCGACATGCTGCGCTGCTGCAATTGTTGCCAATCGCGTCTGATTGTAATCGCAAGGACAAATGACAGCCATATTCGGCAAGACTTTCATCAAGGCAAAATCTTCCATAATTTGATGTGTTGCGCCATCTTCGCCGAGAGTGATTCCTGCATGAGAACCGCAAATTTTCACGTTTGTATTAGAATATGCTACCGATTGTCGAATCTGGTCATATACTCTGCCTGTTGCAAAGGCGGCAAAACTTGCTGCAAACGGGATTTTTCCGTTCAGAGCCAATCCTGCGGCAATATTTATCATGTTTGCTTCGGCAATTCCCGTATTTATAAATCTTTCGGGAAATTCTGCTGCAAAAGCGTCTGTTTTTACCGAGCCGTTAAGGTCGGCAGTGAGAGCAACAACGTTTTGATTGTTTCGTCCTGCTTCGAGCAGTCCTGCACCAAATCCTGCGCGAGTTTCTTTGTTTCCTGTGTTTGTATAATTCATTGTTTTTGTGTTTTATATATTATTATTTATTGAATTTTGCGAAGTAACTGTCGATTTCAGGTCTTAGTTCAATTCCTGCTTGTTCAAAGCAATCAAGAAGTTCATTGTATGCACCTTTCCCGCCGAGAAAATCCCAAAACTCTTCGGCTGATTTCAGTTCTTGCTCAACGTCAACCATTGCCCGCATAGTCCAAGTTTTGTAGGGTTTTGGGTAAAATGGATTATAAGGGATACCCAATAAAGTGTTAATTTTTATTGTTTTATCTTTTGTTAAACAAATTCCTGCCCAAGTAAGCAGTGTTTGCTTAAATTTTTCAAAATCGCCTTTATTTGGCTTAACTGTTTTTAAATCAAACAAATATATTTCATTATCATTGCTTTTTACATACAAATCCGCTTTTGCAGGTTTTACTTTATTGATTTTTCCTGTCAAAGATTTTTTCAATAATTCTAAATCTTGTAACTTGTTGGGTTGTCCGCCAACAGTCAAATTATTAACAATTTCTGTAATTTGATTTTGACAATCGCTATAAATTTCATCACCAACAATAAATTGTGCTTTCGCATCTGCAAAATGGTTTTTTGCAAGTGCAACGGCAACAGGTTCAAAAATCGTTGTTCCAAAATTTGTCAATAATGAGTGCATAAAAGAATGTAAAGCCAATCTGTCCTTTCCTAACAATCTGTAATGGAAAGGCATAAAATTGTCTTTTGATTCATAAGTTTGGAATTTACTCTTCAAACTATGTTTTATCACTTCTACAACATACTCTTTTTGTTTTTCTGTTAATGCCATAACTATTTAATATTTGAGTGTATCATTGCATTCCAAATAACATCATACCAATCTATTAAATCGCCCACTTTGTCGGCAATTTGTTCAATTTCATTGTCAGTTAATTGTCTATCAATTCTATCTTTTGCAACATTTAAAATATCCTCTACTACGAGTTTGTAAATTACTTTATCTTTTCTCATAATTTTATTTTTCTTTTAAATGAAATATTGTTTCCGAATAAGCCGTTTTATCTTTCTCCGTTCTATTTAGCACCGGCCGTCTAAATTGATTTACAATCCGCATCCCGGCATTTTCGGCGATTGTCGGATACATATTATATTTGTCGTTTGCTACAAGAAAAACATCGTAATCATCTGCCAAATATTTTTTACAATTTAGCAAAACATCTGTGATTCCCTGAATATAACTCATTTGGGCGTCTCGTTTTTGTCCTTTGTAAAGCGGCCCTATTTCCAATTCGTCTTTGCGGTCGAAACCAAACAAATCGTAAGCGTAAGCGTGTTGCTCGTGGTAATCAATCAGTCCAACGTATGGCGGCGAACTGAAAATACCTTTTATTTTTTGTTTTTCAAGCAAATTACCAAAACCGGCATTTTGCTTTTTTACTTCTTCAAAAATATCAATTATGCGGCTGTCGCCTGTCAAACAAAGTTGAAATGTGTTAGTACGCAGTTTATCAAACTGCAGCAGGCGAGAAACAGTATCTTTTGTGTATGTTTTCCACCATTTGAGAATTGAAAACAATGGTTTGCACATTTTGCCATGTTTACTACAATAATAAGTCGTTGTAATTGGCTCAATTAGCGTTGCTAAATCGGCGTGTGTTGTGGCTCTGCAACTGCGAATTGTTCGGCTCAAAATCACGCTTGCAATTTTTTTCGT
>JAISYZ010000134.1 GCA_031269545.1 Prevotellaceae bacterium | reverse complement strand
ACGTTAATAAATGAAATTAAAAAATAAGAATGTAACAAATCAAGCAAATAAATTCGCCATATTGACAAATAAAGCAACGATTTCAAGTAAAATTACAATTTATAAACAAATAAATTTAACCAGATTTAACGGTATGTTTTTGTAAAAAAATTGATATTATAAAAAATAAAATTAATAAATTTGAGGCAAAATTAATAATATAAAAATGACAACTGCAAAAGCAATACTTAGGCTTGAATAAATTAATCTAATTATTTTAAATAAAAATTATTATGAAACTTTTATTATTAACATTTTTGGCTATACTGCTTACATTTACAGCATTTTCACAGCAAGTAACATTCAGCAAGGATATTCAAAATTCTATTGACGAAAATGTAAAACAGATTGCCGAAGTTTGGGAAAAATACATTCAAAAATATCAGCAGCGGGCAGATTCGGCTGTGATACTATATTGGAATTCTGCCGAAAATAATCTGAAAAACGGCGATATAATAGGAAACAATCAGGGAAATATTTATTATCGCATGTGCAAAGTATTTACGTATAACATAAAACCAGGCACAAATAAAGATTTTTACGAAATAAACTGTTTGTCATTATTAAAACCAAATGACGAAATAAATGATGTTTGTGCTGTGTTCAGAGTTTGTGCGGCAAAAGAAAATGATGAATTTAAACTTTATAACTATTTTTATACAACAAAAGACAGTCTCAACACTTATTCGGTTGATGGAATTGAATATTATTATCCTTGTAATTTTGTGTTTGACAAAGAAAAAGCGCAACAGGCATCCGAGTTTTTGAAAAACGCGCGAAAAAAATATAATTTACCGCAAAAGCAGTCTGTTGTTTATGTTGTTGCAAACAGTGTTGACGAATGTAATGAATTGACGGGATTTCACTATACCGTTGCAAGTAATCCGAATCCGAATGCGGGCGCATTCAGATTTCCGAATATTTTAGTTGCCGCAAAAGTTGATCATATTCATGAATTAACTCACAGTATTTTTGATATATCTTTTATTAATTCTTCTACGCTTAGCGCAGAAGGAATTGCAACATATTACGGAGGAAATGCGGGGATACCTTTTGCCGATTTGAAACCAAATTTTTTACAGTACATTACCGAACATCCTGATGTTGATTTATCTGATTTTTATTCATATAACGAAATATTGCAAAATGGCACAAATCCGTTTTATTTTGTCGGCGCATTAATAATTGACTATTCAATGAAAAACGGCGGTGAACAGGCAGTTTTGAGATTATTTGAATATAACAATGATAAAATTTACGATTTATTTTTAAATGAATTTGGTGTAAAACGCGACGAAGTTCATAATTTTATTTTGAAACTGGCACATGATGAATAGCAAATATTGTATATTTAAAACACAAGGTAATAATGCATATTATTATAATTTGAGAAATAATATGCTACTTTATCTGCCTAATTCCCTTAAAAGTATCATCGATGACGATAATTATCAATTAGACAAAAACAGGAAAGAAGAACTGATTTATTACAAAAAAAAACTAAAAAACGATGAAAAAGATTAAACTAATTATTATTGTATTGGCAGTAATGACAATAAAACCTCAAATACTGTTAAGCCAAAAAATTGTATGTGATTCATTAGTTATTTCCATGATGTCGGTTCAGGAATATAACGATAAATATATTCCAATGTTCAAATTAGATGAAAATGTATCCGATTCTCTAATGTATATGTTACATGTGAATACATACATAGATATTGAAGGAAATACATCGGATACAATAATGCTGCAAACAGAAAGATTTTTAGGGGTAATGCCTGCCATAATTAAAATATATAATGACACTAATGTGTTTTATGATACAATTACACGAATAGCAAGGTTAGCAGTACAACAACCGATACCGGTAAAAACATACGGACTAAAAAATTTCAAATGTGAAATAAAGTATGCAGTAATGTCAATTATTGTTGAATATTTTTTTGGCAATTTTTCGTTCGATAATTATCCAAAACTAATATTTTTTCAAACAGATTTTGGCGGAAACTTATTGCCAAATCCCATAAAGAGAGATATTATTTATAAAAGTATTTATTTTAAAGATATTCCCGACAATTTTTTATCATTCTCATCGTTTAATCCGAACAATCACGACAATACGTTAGATATAACATTTATTGACAAAAATCTTTATTTTTTTAAAAATTATGAAACTGACAAGTTGAATTTTAATATATATTTTCCCGATACAATATCCATGAACAGATTTGATTTAAATAAAGATGATTTCTTTGAGAATATTTCAAAATTAAACTATTATGAAAATAAAACAATAGATATTATTATGGCTTATTGGACAAATGCAAAAAAGACCGCCGCATTTGGGAAAGGCTTCAATAACTATATTTTTTGTGATACATCATTTATTTCAGGCGTATCACTTACTCATGAAATATTGCACATATTGTATCCAATAAAAACAGACAAGCAAGAAGGCCAGTTCTTTATCGGAGAATCTGTTATCGAATGGTTGGCTAATTATTTAATTTATGGGAATTTTGATATGAATAGAGCAAACAGAGACAAATTTAATTCCAAAGATAGAAAATCATTATACAGTCTAAATCGCAACGACAGCAATTCATGGTATTTGATTTATAATTGGGGTGCAGACTGTATTCAACAATTAGCCAATAAAACTGATTCTGAAAAACTGTTTCAAACCATAATAAATTTTCTAAAACATTATAAATATCAAACAGTATCTTATAAACAGTTTTTAGATTGGTTATATAATATTTTTCCAAAAGAATATATTGATAACCTTAATGAAAATGTGAAGCATGAATTTAATTAATAGAATGTTATGAAAAATAATGTTAAAACCGTATAAAGAAAAAAAGCCATTAATTAGCCTCTCCTTTAAAAGCAAAATTTTCAGATACAAAAAATTAATAAACAGACATTTTAAACCTGACAGGTTTTCGGAAACCTGTTAGGTTTTACTTATTGCTGAACTGTATTTTTTTGATTTAATGATTATGAAAGAATATTTTCACCTGATTTTCATTCATAATTATCTGTTAATAAATAATTTATAT
>JAISYZ010000112.1 GCA_031269545.1 Prevotellaceae bacterium | reverse complement strand
AAAAAAGTGTCGTCCCTAGCGGGACTTTAGTAGATGGTTGATTGATCCGTAGGCTAAAGCCTACGGTTAATAAAGTGTCGTCCCTAGCGGGACTGGAAAAAATACACGATATATTTTTCGTTACGAAAACCGAATTTTAAAGTGTAGTGAGTATAGTTACAAAATATTTTTTGTAACGAAAAATAAATTTTAACGAGTGCAAGGATTATTGATTCACATTTACCAATTATTTATCAAATGATTCAAGAACAGATTTCAACATCTTCGCCGCGTTGTCTTGATGGCAATGCTGGATTTGGCGTGGTGGCGCAGACGTCTGGGATGGCGCCGAATATTTCGCTTGACGTTGGCATGTTGAGTGGTTATACGCATTGTTTTTCGCCGGGTGATCCACATAATCCTGTAGCGTTTTTGCATGTAATTCGTCGTGCGGGCGGTGTGGACAGGCATATTGTTTCACGGATTGCGGATTGCGGCAGTGATTATTCGGGGCGGTCGAATCGGATTGCGCATCATTTGATAATTGAGAATTCGGACTTGCAGCAATTGACTTGCGGACCAGCGGCGATATTAACTCAAGCCGAATTGTTCAAAACTCAATGGAACTCTCAATCACAAGAACTGCCGCGCGGCAAGACGATACCCAATCCGGCAATTTCTGTACAAAAATGTTTAACTTGGGAACGGTTGTTAGGTGATGCGGGTTGGGGCGGTGTGGTTGCGGAGCGGATTGAGCGGGGTAATCCGGTAAGTGTGATTTTTGAAGCGGGCAAGGGCAAAGACATTTTGCCGTTATTGTGTGAGGTATTTATGTTGTTACCTCCGGCTATACGTTGGAGGACAACATTTAGTACATTTTTTATGAAATCACAAGAGCCGCCGAAAGCAAATAAAATTCAGCTAAAGTGCATTGTTGCGGACAGTGATGAGATGATGTTTAAGAAGTTGACGGCGGACACGTTTGTCGTTGATTTGCGGGAAAAACCAAAGGAATCGCCGGTTGGAAAATATGTAGAAATCGCAAGAAATGGTTTCATACAGACACAGACAAAAGTACAAATTCCAATTAATGTTGGTGTCGCTGAAGGAAGTAAAAAAGATGCATTATTAGAAGTTGCTGTACCGAATGACGACAAAATATACGAAATGAATCAACCAATCAACGTCCCAAGCCAACAACCTGTACAACTGCGTCCGCTTCCAATTAATTATCCTGCCAATAAAAAACCGACAGCAGGTAATTCGTTTTGGATCAGAGCTGTTATTATTTTAGTTTTGTTGTCGCTAACAGTGGTAATAGGCACATCAGCTGTACTGTACAACAATGCACAAATTGCGAAAAGCGAAAAGGAACAGAGAGCAAAAGAAGCTGCCGTTGCTGAAGCCGCGAAACAAAAAGAGAAAGAAGAGAAGGCAAAGGAAGAAGCCGCAAAACAAAAAAAGAAAGAAGAGGAAGAAGCCGCAAAACAAAAAGCCGAACAAGAACGAAAAGAGAAAGAAAAGGAAGAAGCCGCAAAACAACAAGCCGAAGAAAAAAGAAAAGAGAAAGAAAGGGAAGAAGCCGCAAAACAAAAAAAGAAAGAAGAGGAAGAAGCCGCAAAACGAAAAGAGAAAGAAGCGAGAGAGCGGAATGAAAAACTAAAAGGGCAGTTTGCAAAGTTACCAGATGTTTGGGAAGGAATTTGTTTACCGCTTCCAGGTGGTTGGAGTTGGGACTTGCTAAAATTAAAAGGTTCTGAATTCCTTTTTGAACATAAAGACAAGGTAAAAATCACATACATACCTTTTGTAAAATTGGATTTGGGAGATGAAAAATTGCCAGCAATTAATATTGTTACAGATGAAAAAAACAAAAACATCATCAAGTTTCAAGAAAAAACCGAACCTGATATGAGCGGAAACCCGCAGATAAGAGATATTGCAACGATTAAGTTGGATAAGGGATTGGAGTTCACTTGGCATGACAAAACCGGTTTAGTGGATGATATGGGTACTGACCACCCAAAAATACGGCGACTGAATCGTATTATGCTGGCAAAATTGAAAGTTGAAATTGAAGGCATAAGCGAACCAAAAGAAATCGCTTTGTTCGATCCGGTAAAGGTGGATAAAATTGATACAAAAAAATTTAAGTTGTGGGGTGATCGCAAAAAAGAATATTTTACACACGTCAACGATAAGGCACCGTTTTATATTGACGTAAAAACGTTTTCTAAAATTGGTAAAGGTGATGAACAAGTTCCATCGGTAGATCCCAAAAAGATCGTTTCGTTGTATGGTAATTGTGCCGGTTTTATACCGGAAATAAGTTACAAAGGCAAAAGTGGAACATGTTGGATTAATGTTGTTAATGCGCAGACAGTTGTTAATGCGCAAGCTCTGGAACTGGAATTGAAATTTCTATCCAGTAATCAAAAAGAACCACAAGACGAATGTAACAAGTTGATAGCAGCAAGCAATCGAAATAAAGCAAACATACAGAAGGCAGAAAAAGAAAAAAAGGGAATTACAGATGCACATAACCAGCAAATGAGAATGCAACATAATGACTACCTCTTCCGAAAGGCACAAATCTACGATGCATACCAGCAAGGGAAAATGCCAAATAATATCTTTAAAGAGGTAATGGAAGCGCAAGATAAGACCTTTAATGGGACAAGGGAAGCGCAAGGTAAGATATTTAGAGAGAAAATGGAAACGCAAGATAAGATCATTAAAGAAAATACAGACGAAATTGCTAAAAGACAACAAAAAATCGCCAATCTTAAAAAAAAGATCGATGAAAATAAGGGATGGAATCAGATTAAACTTGAGAAATTTTCGCTTTATTTATTGAAAACCGAAACGGGTAAAGATGGAGTTAATAAGCCAGAGAATCAATTATTGTTATTAGAAGTTGATCCGCAATCTGATAAAAAACAGAATACGGAACAACCAAAAACAAATCCACTTTTAAACTAAATTAATATTTTTTACGTTATATACTCCTCCTACTTGAAAATTCGTCTTGACGTGTGGATTGAAAATTTTTATACTTCGCTTGTTGTTTTTGTTGAACCCCTTTTTATTTTTTTATGTCGGCGTACAAATTAAATTCTAAACAGGTTAAAAGACTCAAGAAAAAGTACTACAAGATCAAGAAGAGTGATCCGTCTATTGCGAATCGTATTCTTATCGTGCTTGCATTGGGGCGGGGTCA
>JAISYZ010000076.1 GCA_031269545.1 Prevotellaceae bacterium | reverse complement strand
GGAAAAAGGGAAAAAATGTCGCGACGAGACCGTTATTTACGTCTGCGAAGGGAAAAATGAATATACCGACGGCTTGCTGACGGGAATCATCGGCGCAAACGGCGAACGCACGCAACTGGAATACGACCGCGACAAGCCGGAGTCGCGTCGTCGAAGAATGGCAGGACGGACGCAGGTACTACCTGAGCGGTTCTCAGGTAGTACTTCGCGCCTCATCAGGCAGTACCTCGAACGTCATCAGGTAGTACCTCGAACGTCGTCAGGTAGTACCTCCGCAATTAGTTATGACTGATGGCGTTATAAACGCCTTAGGGCGAAAGCAGATGATTAATTATTAATTGTTAATTATTAATTGTTCAATAAATCACTATCTTTGCAGCCGTAAATTTTGGTTATCGGCATGAGGTATTTTTTGTTGTTTTTGGCGCTGTTTTTACAGTTAAACGCTTCGGGCTATACAGATGATAACCCGCAAAACAATTGTGCGCAAAAAACACTGACTGCCGAAAGTTCCGAGAATAACGGACGTAGTTTTGTACTTTTCCGGTATCAGGGGCAGTATGAGGATGCAGCATTAAGGGACTATCCAGATGGAACACGAGTATTATTTGATATAATTTAAAAGATTGAATTATGAATAAGAAAGACATATTAGTAATTTATTCGCAAAATAATGCCTGCAATTATTGCATTCGCGCATATACATTATTTTAGTGTAAAAATTGGTAATTCAAAGCAATATATATGGATAATTTATTCGCAATACTAATAATACTTGTTGCTTTAGGAATTTTCATTCTGATTGTTTGTTTAGTAAATTTAGGTGGCAACTTTGTATTCAAAACGCTGTTAAATCAATTAGAACATAATTTAGATTATTTTTATAAAGAATTATTGCTAAAATTTGCGATTAAAGGAGGATTCTTTGGAATGATAACAGGTCCTTTAATTTTTGCATTGAAACTCGTAGAGGAATTATTGTTTGAAATTATTGTAAATCAATGTTCTAATATTATATGTGACTATAAAGAAATATATGATTTTATTATTATGATATATGATAAATTAGAATTAAATATTATATTGTTTTGTATTTTGCTTATTGTTGTGGCTTTGATTGTACTGATTTTTTTTATTATCATTATGTATAGCTCTATATTTTTCTTCGGTGCTGTTATGGGGGCGATATATGGATATGTAATAAATGTCATTTGTGGTTTAATTATGAGTTTGTTCATTAAAGTTGATAATATGGATTTTTCAATCTATAAGTTTGCATTTGATTTACAAACTATTATTTCAACAATAATATTCGGTTTTGGAAGTGGACTTTTTATTTCAAATGGGAATTTGAATTTTGGGATTATGGGTTCTTTTGTTGCATTGTGTTATAAATATTTTGATAAAATTAAAAATCAAATAGTTTTTTCCGCAACAAAAAAAGTGATAAAAAACATAATACCTTATTATAAAATTATAATTATTTGTGGTGCAATCGTTTTTATATCTGGAACTTCATTTAATCCTTTTCCGAAATTTAATGCTATTAATTTTGTTAATAAGTTATTTACGTATATGCCTTTCGTCCTGATAATTTTATACCATACAAAACTAAAAACAAATGATATTCTACATAAACTATTCATTTTTTCAAGAGATACAGTATTAGACTATATTTATAACGAAATTCATCCTAAAATAACAAAATTACCCGACAATCTATTGTTGCATATTTTTGCCTGCACCCTTACTACAACTATCGTGTACATTTTTACTTTAAATACGGAATATGGTGAATTTATTTTATTTGTAATTCCTGTTACAATCCTTATCATTGAAAAATTAAAAAAGGGTTGGTTATTTATGGTTTTTGGAATAATATTAGATATGGTTACGGAAGCTAGTACAGTTTCATTTTTTATTCAATTAATAATATGGGCAATAGTTGGACATATGATAATGTACTTACTACAAAAAGGTGATAATGCTTTGACTAAAAGGCGAATAATACTAATATTGAAATGGCTTAATGACGAAAAAGAACTATATAAATGAAACAGGTAATGATTAAATCCCCCTCCGTTACCCTGGTGGCAAAAGTCGCGCCGTTGAAACAATCGCACGGTTGTTGCCCGATTTCGACGAGTTTCGAGAACCATTTCTTGGAGGCGGCTCGGTGTTTGTGTATGTAAAACAGCGTTTCCCCAATAAAAAATATTAGGTCAACGATTTATATACAGACCTTTTCAAGTTTTGGGAAATGACACAGAAAGATGTTGACAGTTTGATTGCAAAAATTTATGAATGGAAAAATAAGTATCAGACAGTCAAAGAATTATATCAATTTTTAAACGAAAATTTTAAATCCGTCATAAACGCTTTTTATTCAACATGAATAATAAAAACCTCAAATACTCGATAAGGCATACAGCGGCACTACTTTTACCCTATTGTATTCCGAAAAAGGTTCAAGACTGGTGCGAAAACCATATTGGCAATGCTTGCGTTCAATGAATTGATACATACTTTGCATCGAACCCGACGTACCTGCCTTGACTTCGACCGGATGCACTTTTCCGTTATAATTAATGACGTAATCTACCTCTGCCTGCGCGTTGCGTTCCATTCGCTGCCAGTAATAAAGTTCAGGTTTTTTCAGGCAGTTGCCGTACTTCATAAGTTCAAGTCCTGCAAATACTTCCGACAGACCGCCTTTATTGACAAAATCCGTTTCATCGACAAGCAAAATATCGGCAGGCTGAATACCGAGCAGCGACTGCATCAGTCCTACGTCGATAAAATGAAATTTGCGGTATTTCGGATTCATCTCGGTGCCGAGCGGAATCCCGTTTGCAGCAGTATGAACGACAGGAATAATAATACCTGCAAGCGAAAGCAAATCGAGCGCGGTTTTTACTGTCGAAGATTCAATGCCGTTGCCGACTTCGGTATAGACGAATTTGTTCCCTGCCTGCAACGCTGCCGATTTCAGGGTATGCGACAGTGCAAGCGGCGAAATGCGCGTTTTGTATTTGCCAAAGTCGTCCTGATATGTATCTAAAATATCGTTGTGAACCGTTGCACAAGCCTTATAATCGGCGCTTTCGAGCCATACGCCGACGGCTTCCGGCATTCCGCCAACCAAATAAAACGACCGCAGTTGTTTGAGCATATCCTTATGTAACGGCTCCGGCAGCGGTTTTGCAGGCGACGCCTGCCGTTGTTTATATTCTACCTGCATTTCCAAGCCCTGAGCCGTAAGAAATTCGTCGAAAGAAAACGGGTACATATACAGCGAGCGGATGCGCCCCACGCCAAACGACGGCAATCCCTTCAGCGCAAACTCCAACAGTGAACCGGCAGCAATAAGGTGCAATGCGGGATAATCCTCATAAAAATAGCGTAAAGATGATATAACGCGCTGCGATTCCTGAATTTCGTCGATGAAAAGCAGCGTTTCTCCTGCAATAATCGGAGTATGATATAGCGCGCTCAACTGGCTGCACAGCAATTTTATGTCAATATTGTCGCCAAAAAGCGATTTTACGTTTTGCTGTTTTTCGAGATTTATTTCGATGAAATACTTAAAACTTTCGCCGAGATGACGAATGGCAGACGATTTGCCCACCTGTCTTGCCCCTCTGACAAGCAGCGGCTTTCTGTTTGCCGCTGTTTTCCATTCGAGCAAAACACTGTCTATATGTCGTTTATAATACTGTTTCATCTATTTCGCATATTAAAATATCGCTGCAAAGATACAAGGTATTTCCGAAAAATCCAAACCAAAAAACACATTAAACATCAAAAAATCCAAACCAAAAATAGCAGCAAACATCGAAAAATCCAAAGCGCGCCAATTGTCTGCACTTTGATTTTTGTGATTTTGTGATGGGCTATGATTAGAGGGCGCTTTCGGGGCAAAAATACGATTAGGATTGCAGGATTAAAAAAAGTTGTATCTTTGCGGTATAAATAATTTAATGATAATGATGGAAAGTATTGAAAACAAAGGGATAACGGCAACTATCGCCCTGAAAAACGAGGTTGCAGGAAAAACAAAGCCCCTATTCGGGCTGGCAAAAACGTCGCATACAGCCGGAACGTTATGCGCAATGTGGGCTAAAGTTGGTTAAAAATTATGATAAAAATACAGTTGACAAAATGACATGGATGGGTATAATAAAAATTGGAAACGAATTATGGATTTAGATAAATATTTTAACGAAACAGATGAACCCAATAGGGAAATTTTTAATAAATTAACGACTCCTGAAGAATTGCATTATATTGCGGAAAATCATAATTGGGATAAT
>JAISYZ010000048.1 GCA_031269545.1 Prevotellaceae bacterium | reverse complement strand
ACAAACCGCGCCGGCGTAGAATTTATTTGCAATCCTTATACGGAAACTTATTCGTTGAATCAAGATTATACTGCAAAAATAAATAATAATTTGTTTAGCATTTATGACGATTTTAAATTGTTTTTGACGAATAACCTCACGGCAAGCGTTGGCGTGCGCAGCGAATATTCCGATTATCTGAAAAAAATCAATATCGCGCCGCGCGTATATTTGGCTTATCGCCCAAATCCTAAAAATATTTTTTCCGTATCGGTGGGCGATTACTTTCAATTGCCGTCTATGAATTACCTCAAACAGTCGGACGGCATTGACTTTGCTTCGGTCACGAAAGGCACCGTGTCATACGGCTATGTGAAAAGAAGCAGCAAATTTCAAATCGACACTTACTACAAAAAATATAAAGACGTGGTTACCTGTTCGCAGGGGCAATACAGCGCAGAAGCCTTTGCAAACAACGGAAACGGCTACGGTTGGGGCGTTGATTTATTTTGGAAAAACAATTTCGGATTGCTGGAATACTGGTTGACTTATTCGTTCAACAATACCAAAAAACAGTACGATTATTTTACGGAAAAAATCGCTCCGCCTTATGTGGCGCCGCATTCATTCAACATCACATTGAAATATTGGATTGCCTCGTGGCGGTCGATGGTCGGAAGCAATTATAATATTTCGTCGGGAACGCCTTATTACAGCGACGTCCGTCCTTACGCAAAGTCAGGCACAACGCCGCTTCGCAACCGGTTGGACATTTCGTGGTCGTACCTGCCCACCAATTGGATTGTCGTGCATTTCGGCTGTCAAAACGTGTTGGGCTACAAAAATATTTACGGCTACGAATATTCCAAAACCAACGCAGGCGTGAAGCGAGCAATAACCGCTAATGATAAACGCTTCATTTTTCTGGGCGCTTTCTTCACTTTCAGCAAATCAAAAACAGTAAATGAATTAAAAAACTTATAAATCAAATTATTAACTAATAAGCAAATTAAAAGTATGAAACAAACATTCTTGTTGTTGATGCTGCTTGCAGCAAGCACGCTCAACGCACAGCACAAACTCACCATCGTAGTGGATGGTATGGAACAAAGCAAAGGAACATTATTCGTTGCGGTGTACGATTCGGAAAATTTTATGAAAAAACCGATGTATGGAACTTTGGCAAAAGTGGACAAGGAAGAAATCAAAATTGTTTTAGACAGCATTGTGTCAGGTAATTATGCTGTTTCCATTTTCCACGACGAAAACGACAACGGCAAATTGGATACAGGCGTTTATGGTATTCCTGTGGAAAAAACCGGAAGCAGCAACAATGCCAAGGCAATTTACGGACCGCCGAAATTTGACGACTGTAAATTTACGATTGAAGATGATACTGTGATTTACATTACTCTAACCTCTTACGAATTACCGCGATAATGTAAAATTATTATCAAGACAGAACATCTGTAATACAGATTTGCCTTTCGTTTATGCAAATGTTTTATAGATGTTCTTTGTTGTTATTCTGTGTTTTGCATATTTAATAAAGTATTTTTAATATTTTCAAATATGCCTTGTTTTATCGTTACTTGTGGTTTTATTATATAATTTATTACTTTTCTACACGAATGACAATATATATGTAAGCAAAAAAAATATATTTTCATGTCATTATAATAAAAAGTTAAATGTTTTGTATGGTTTCTGGCACATAACAGTTTGTAATGAAACAATAAGTATTAAAATTAAAAATAAATCGAATAAATATTAACGATTTTTTCGTATTTATGCATAAAAACTTAAAAATATGCATTTTTTGTTAATCATATATAAATGCCGTTGACAAAAACAATTGTTCTGTACATTTGCATGTTTATATAAAAATACAATTTATAAAAAAAGATTATGAAGAGAATTATTTTATCAGCCATTTTTATTATGGCTATCGTACTCGGTGCAAGTGCACAAGATTACAAATGGTTTATTGGAGGAAAAGGTGGATTTTGGACAGGAAAAGCAGGAAGCGTCAAAACAACTGCTTTTACAATTGCTCCCGAAGTTGGTTACAGATTTTCAGAAAATTTTGCTCTTGCAACTTATTTTGAATACCGGCATTTAACCGAAAAAAACAGAGGAAACACAGCAAAAGCGAAAGAATGTTTAATTGCACCGTATCTTCGTTACACATTCCTGAAAGCGGGAATAGTAAATGTTTTTGTTGATGGCGGCGCAACATTTGGACTTTCGGGTTTGAAAGGTTTTGAAACAGGATTTCGTCCCGGTATTGCTGTCGATTTGACAAAGAAATTAAGCGTTGTAGCCAATTTAGGTTTCGTAGGATATAACAATGGAAAAGGCGTTGGCAGAAGCAATTACGGCAAAGGAATTAATATTGATTTAAGTGGTTATCAATCGTCAATCGGATTTTATTTGTCAATTTAGTTAAATTTTTATTTTTTAGGGAAAAAGGATGTTCACGGACATCCTTTTTTTATTTATATCAAAATGCAATTCATATAAATGATTATAAATAAAACAGATTGATATGTCAGGTTGTTTTGATGCCGTTTTGGTCTGAACTGTGTTTTTGATTTATATGGTGTAATGATTTATTCTTAATTGCGAGATACTCGGAGATCAACTGTTGAATACAGAAATTTCTGTTTTATTCTTTTTAGTTTCACATTTTCACACTGCGCAAAATATAAAAATATTTTGAAGAAATTTTGCAGACAATAAAATTTTGATTATTTTTGTCGCCTCAAAAAAGGTACCATAGCTCAGTTGGTAGAGCAAAGGACTGAAAATCCTTGTGTCCCTCGTTCGATTCGTGGTGGTACCACAAAAAAGCAGTTGTATTTTTTACATACAACTGTTTTTTGTTTTACTACATTGTATATCTTTAAGATTAAGCGCATGACAAAAAACTCTTTCAACTCTTATAATCGCCTTAATACCAACAATATATAATGTTATTCATTTGAGAAAAACCTTGATATTTCCCTCTTTCACTATTTAATAATTAATTTATCAGTCCTTAAAAAATTTTCAGATACAAAAATTAATAAACAGACATTTTGTAAGGTTTGAGCATGATGGCTGTTCCTGACGTGACATTTTCAAAAACACCTTAGGTCTTGCCTATTGTTGAACTGTGTTTCTTTTGATTTATCTGGTTTAATGATGTATTCGTAATTGCGAGAAACTCGAAATTCAACGATTTAATATAGAAAATTCAGTTTTTTTCATTTTTAATCTCACAAAATTACACCGCGCAAAATCAACATCACGGAACGGTTAATTATAAATGCATCAATACCGACTCAATCACTTTCGGATAATGTTCGTATTCCAAAGCATGAACCTTTTGAGCAAGAGTTTCTGCCGTGTCGGAAGCAGTAATTTCGCACTTTGCCTGAAAAATAATATCGCCCTCATCATACGTTTCGTTTACGTAATGAACAGTAATGCCCGACTCCTTTTTACAGTCGGCAATCACCGCTTTGTGAACATTATCGCCATACATTCCTTTGCCGCCATAATCAGGCAAAAGGGCAGGATGAATATTGATAATTCTATTATTATACAGGCGTATTATTTTTTCGGGAACAAGCCACAAAAATCCTGCTAAAACTATCAAGTCAATTTCATCGTGTAGCAATCTGTCAATTATTCTGTTAGATATATAAAAGTCATCGCGCGAAAAAATAATGCAAGGAATGTCCAAATTGTCTGCACGCGTTACCACATAAGCGTTTTGGACGTTACACAACAATGTTTTTACCTTTCCGTTCTCATTATTTTCAAAATATTTTATAATATTTTCGGCATTACTTCCTGCCCCGGAGGCAAAAATCGCAATATTCTTAATTTTTAACATATTTATTATCTGTGTTTTAGTTTAAAAAAGTTTCCATTTAAAAAATAATACTTATATTTGCAGGCTGAAATTGAAACAAAGCCTCGTTCATGACGCTTTTGAAATAACATGCAATTTTAATAGAAAATTTTGAAATAACATACATATTATTAAATTAAATTATTAACTAAAACAAAAAGTTATGGCAGAAATTGTATCTAAGGTAACAGAAATCATCGTTGACAAATTAGGAGTTGACGAAAAACAAGTAACACCTACAGCAAGTTTTACAAATGATCTTGGTGCAGATTCACTTGACACTGTTGAATTAATTATGGAATTTGAAAAAGAATTTGGGGTACAGATTCCGGATGAAGATGCAGAAAAAATCACGACTGTAGGCGATGCTATCGCTTATATAGAAAGTAAAAAAGGTTAAGTTTGTAAAATTAGATTTTATTTCAGAAAGTAAATTTTGACAAAAATATGGAATTAAAAAGAGTTGTAGTAACAGGTATAGGAACGATAAATCCATTGGGAAATAATGTCAGCGATTTTTTTGACAACCTGATAAAAGGCGTAAGCGGCGCCGGATTGATATCTTATTTTGACACAACCAATTTTAAAACAAAATTTGCTTGCGAAGTAAAAAATTACAATCCCGCCGACTACTTCGACCGCAAAGAGGTTCGCAAGCACGATTTATATTCACAATTTGGCATGATTGCCGCCGATCAGGCTATTGAAGATGCAGGAATAAGTAAAGAATCGGCTGACACTTTCAGAATCGGAGTTGTTTGGGCGTCAGGTATCGGAGGTATTCGTACTTTCTTTGATGAAGTAAAGGGCTTTATTGAGGGTGGCGGAATACCCCGATTTAGTCCTTTTTTTGTACCTAAAATGATTGCAGATATTTGCGCAGGATACATCTCTATAAAACATGGATTTTGCGGACCAAATTATGCAACCGTTTCTGCATGTGCATCATCAACACATGCGCTTATCGAAGCAATGAACCATATTCGACGCGGAAGAGCAATTATAATGGTTGCAGGCGGTTCGGAATCGGCTATAAACGAAGCAGGAGTCGGAGGATTTAATTCGATGCAGGCTTTGTCGGTAAATAACGATAATTATAAGACAGCCTCTCGTCCGTTCGACAAAACCCGCGATGGATTTGTGATAGGCGAAGGCGCTGCAGGACTTATTCTCGAAGAATACGAACACGCAAAAGCACGCGGCGCTAAAATATACGCCGAAGTTATGGGCGGCGGAATGTCAGCCGATGCATATCATCTCACAGCGCCACATCCCGAAGGACTTGGCGCAGCAAGCGTTATGCACACAGCGCTCGACGATTCGAATCTTATAACAACAGATATTGATTATATCAATGTTCACGGAACATCTACACCGCTTGGCGATATCGCCGAACTGAAAGCAATACAGAAAGTATTTGGCGAACACGTATCGAAATTGAATATAAGTTCGACAAAATCAATGACAGGACACTTACTTGGTGCAGCCGGAGCGTTAGAAGCCTTAGCCTGCATTTGCGCAATTCAAAATCAAATAATCCCGCCAACAATCAATTTTGAAACTCAGGATGAAGAAATTGATTACGAAAAATTAAATCTTACGCTCAACAAAGCACAAGAACGTAAAATTAATATAACGTTAAGCAATACATTCGGATTTGGCGGACACAACGCAGCAATAATCCTTAAGAAATTAGATTAGACATTGATACCGCTTGTTAAATCTATAATAGTCAACTATTCCGACGATAAGCATTTATATAAAAGCTTAAAAAAGATTTTAGGAAAATATCCTAATAATATTAATTTGTATAAAGTAGCGCTTACGCAAAGATCCGACATCGTTTACAACAAAAAAAAATCAGCCCGAACAAATGAACGTCTTGAATATCTTGGTGATGCTATTGTAGGTAGCATAGTTGCCGAATATCTGTTTACACAATTTCCGAACAAACAGGAAGGTTTTCTTACAAAAATGCGAGCAAAAATAGTAAGCCGCAAAAGTTTGAACACACTGTCGCAACAAAGCGGACTTATGAAATTGATAACACAGCATCGCACTCACAACAAGCAGGCAAAAGGCGCAGCAGGAAATATTTTTGAAGCCGTACACGGAGCCATGCTGCTTGATTTTGGCTACGAAACGACAAAAAAAATATTCATAAACCAATTCCTTAAATTCATCGACATTACAAAATTAATCGAAGAAGAGGTTGACTATAAAAGCAAAATACTTGAGTGGGGACAAAAAAGCAAATCCAGATTAATTTTTGAATGTTACGAAGAATCCAGTATTCCCTGTACCAATCGTTTCAGAGCAATATTGTTCGATGGCGATGTAATTCTCGGCGAAGGATACGGAGCATCTAAAAAAGAAGCCGAGCAAGCCGCATCAAAACAAGTAATGTTTAGCGGCAAAATCGATATAAATGTCATTTCTATATAAATAGATCTTCAAATGCAAATAACAGGTTGACTGTTAACGACTTGCAGGCAAAAACATTTGTAAAAAATTGCAGGAATTATTAGCTTTGTGGCAATAAACACGGAAATTTATGGTTAATTCTTTTTTTGAGGTGCTATTGAATTTTTTTGAGTAGTTTTTCCCTGTAAATTTTGTAAAACATTTTTATCCGTTTATGTGTAATTTGAAATTTTATGCTAACTTTGCACCGATTTTTATTCGGAGTTTTAAAGGGGATTTCGGCTTCCTATAAAAATCAAAATAGACAAAATAGTTTTTAGGAGTCCCCTTAAACAAATGATACTCTTTGTTGTTCAGTAGTACGTAAATTTGTATAAATATGAAGAAAGTATTTTTAGCCATTTTAATTATGGCGACTTCCTGCGGTACGGGAAGAATAGTGACAACGGAAACAAAAACAAATG
>JAISYZ010000047.1 GCA_031269545.1 Prevotellaceae bacterium | reverse complement strand
ACAGGCATCCTTTTGCGACATTCCTTTACCGATAAGTTGAGTAAATTCTGTTACAATTTGATTTATTTCTTCTTGTAACAAAGGCTTCCCTTTATTAATTAATTTATTTTCAGGAACCTGACGTAATTCTGCAAGCAATTCACCTGATTTGATTTTTTCAACTTCTTTAACCTGATAATCAAACGCATTTTTGTTGAGTTCAAAACCACAAGCCTTTCGTCCCAACCCTATTGCGACTTTGGCTGTTGAGAAACTTCCCAAAAAGAAATCACAAACTATGTCATTCGGATTGCTTGAATAAAGTATCATTTTTGTTAGCAATGACTTTGGTAGTTCGTTTTTATTTTTTACTTGTCCAGGTTTGTATTCTCTATTGATAATCCATACATCTTCTCTGTCAAGATAATTCATTGAACCGCCATTTTTAGACTTTTCACAATCGGCAAAAAAAGCATTTGTATTAAATGTTGGCTTTTCAGAAGGTTTTATATAATATAAAATATGATAATGCGAGGAAATATATTTTTTTGAAGTATAAACACCAAAATTATATTTCCAAATAATATGATTTTTTTCTTGTAAATTAGTGTTTGCTAAAGCATTAAGAATATGCCGCAACTGTGAGTAACCCGACACAATATAAATACTTCCCCCCGGTCTTAATACCCGCGCAGCTTCCCTTATCCACTTTTCTGAAAATTCAGGATATTCTTTTTCTGGAACTTCTACATATCCATCAAGCACATTGCTCTCATCACGATTATAATGTTTATCTAATTTATCTCCATTAATACCATAAGGTGGATCGCTGATAATCAAGTCTATTGAGTTTGATTTCAGATATTTCTTTGCACCTTCTATGCAATCTTCATTATAAAACATCATAATTTAATTATGTAATTTTCAAAATTATCTATTGTCTCTAAATCAAGCATATATTTTTCAGGTCGTGGCGCACCGTTAGAGTTTCTGCCTTGTTTCATTGTGGCAAGCGAGTCTAAGTCGTCTTTTTTGAAAACGATTAGTGCTATTTCCGTTAAATCTGCTTTCGTTTTTCGATAACGAGAAACAGAAGTACGACTTTCTCGTTCCAATTCATAATTGGATTTTCCTCCTTTGAGTTCAGTGTGCCATTTTTGAAAACTGCGGTCGTGGTCATTGTATTCGACATCACAAAGTGCAATAATCTCGCCGTGAAAACCATCTTGAGCAATTGAGTTTTCCATTGCAGACTTGTCATTGAGAATAACTTTGTGGTCATCAGATTTAATTGCTTTTGCTTTTAAATCCCAATTTATGGAACCTTTTAAGTCAAAAGTCACGCTGTCGAATTTGTCACCCGGAAATGAAAATTTGTTAGCGAACAAAGTTCGGAATTTGTACTCAAAATAGAATGCCCACCATTCCATTTGTCGCCAATTATAGTCGGCTTCTTTAAGTTCGAGGACACAAGTTTTAGCGTCCCATAATTTTGGCAATTTCGGCAAATTTTCTTTAAATATCTGTATGTCTTTTGAATATATACTCATAATTTATTCGTTTTTAATATGTTACAAAATGCAAAAGTGCTGTTTCCATTTTTTGGAAAACAAATGCAAAGATACAATTTTTATCCTAAATTCAAACTATTATCTGTAAGTAAAATCAAAAATTCAACTGTTTTCAGGGGTGGGTGATCGGGGCACTTTAACAGGATTTATACTGCTATTTTTTTCTAACTATCTTTCTTCAAATAATTTCCGTGTGTCTGTTTGAGCAGTAAATTACTGTTTACAAATTTTGTTAGCCACTTGTTTGCGGTACTTTCGGGAATTTGCAGTTGCGTGGCAACAGCAATGTAGGTTTGCTTGTCGAACTGCACGGGCAATGCCTGAAACAATGCCATTCAGGGGTTGTTGGTTGGTGGCGTTTCCTGCTCTGCGGGCAAGGCGCTAAAAACCGTTGCGGCGTGTTGCACAAGGATTTTTACCATTTCTAACGCTGTTTGAAAGTCGGTACCGCTGCACACAAGCGGCGTTGGGAATGGGTGCCGAAACTTGTTTTGGCGTTCCTGAAAGCAATGCCGACAGGCAGGGCTTTTCAAGTTCTACATACTCACGGTCTTTGCGACGGTTGTATGATATGGTTTCGTGGTGGAACGCCTTACGAAAACCGTCTGAATAGTTGCCGTGTTCGCCCTTAAATGTCTGTACCAATGTATCGCCTTCTGTTTCAAAAAGCAGTCCTACGCCTTTGTTGTCGTTGAGAATTTGAAACAAGCCGGTTGCGCTGTTGTTTGCGGGAACAAAATACGCCGATTGGAAGTCGGCGCAAACAGGGGGCGATAAAAGTTCAATTATCGATTTCAATCCGCTTGCAGACAGGACGCAAGTTAGGCGCTGGCATTCTCTTTTGATTAATAGTATTTTTCAATTCCGCCAAATCCTGCTATCGTTTTATTTTCTGTTGTCATAACAAGTTATTCAAACTAATTATTTTACTGCCTTTACTTTCGTAATAATG
>JAISYZ010000009.1 GCA_031269545.1 Prevotellaceae bacterium | reverse complement strand
GAAATTGCCGGCGGCGTTGCTATTAACGAAAAAAATATTCTCGTTAAGGAGATGGACAAAATTAAAATAAAAACACAGGCAGGCACGCTTCATTACAATATGAAATGGTTGTCCGATGTTGAAGGCGTTAGAAAAAAGACCGCATACCTGAAAGCGCTGTGGCTCTCCATTTGCGCCGATTTGTATGCGGAGCATTACAAACCTGTAGCGCTGAGATGGTCATATCCGGGTTCCATGAGTCCCTCCGATTTGGGAAATTACAATAACATTTATTCGGGACAACTTCCCAAAATAACTCCAATTCTTGAAGAAGGTGTACAGCAAGTACCTGAAAATATTTCAAGACACACGGAATCGGAAGCCGTATGCCGTTATGCCTTAAGCCAACAGCAAAGTCTGGACAATAACTGCTTATTTCTGGGTATTGATATAGGCGGAAGTACAAGCGATATACTTTTGCTTGCAAACTATATCAATCAACAGGGCAACAGTGTCCCGAAACTGTACAAACAAAGTTCCATACGTCTTGCCGCCGGCGTATTTTTTGACGCTGTAATCAAATCGGTTACTTTCAGAAAAGCCATCTGCAAGTATCATAACGGGCAAAACAAAATCCACATTGAAAATATCAATGAAATATTAACGGAAGGACAAAAAGCGCCGTTCTACCTGAACTCTCTTTTTGACCAGCTTACCGATGAAACATTCGGTTCGTTCTACGCTTTCATGTTTAGAGAGGCGCCGTTTGTCTATGCTATTCCTGCGTATGTAACCGGACTGTTAGTGTATTATTCCGCAAAATTGTCGGCTAAGACAATCAGGGAAAATAACCTTACTGCTATCAATGAAGTTCATATTTTACCGTTTGGCAAGGGCGGGCGGTTATTCCACTGGTTAAAAAGCCGGCAAAGCAATATTTTAGGCAGCACGGAATATTACGAGGACTGTTTCCATGCCGGTTTTGGCGAAGGCGGAGAAAATATCCGGGTAATATACCGCGAGGATATCTCAAAGGATAACAAATCGGAAGTTGCTAAAGGATTGTCTGTAAAAAATAATAACGATTTAGAACCAAAATCAGAAAAAGAACTTGAAGATACCCGTAATAAATCGGATATTCTTGCAGAAAAAAATATCAAATATTTGGTGAACGGACAGCCTAAAGCCATAGATGAACTCGAAGAATTGAATAATAAATACTTTGAGAATATCAGAAATTTTGATTTTCCTGAACACTTGGAAAATTTTGAAGAGTTTCTGCGCATTTTTATTGACTTTATTGGGACAAGGTCGGGATTGGTTAAAAATTATGCTCCTCTTGAAACCCGTATCAGCGAAGTGAAAGGAAAATTAAAATCCTTCATTGACAACGACCCCGAATACGACAAGGCAAAAAGCAACAGACAGCCAAATGCTGTTATTCAGTACAGGATACCCATATTAATTGCAGAGGGTGTGTGTTATTTGGAACAAATTTTAATTCCGGAAATTTTTAAGGCATAAAAATAATGAAGAACTATTTGGCATTGCATATTGATTTTGATTTTCTCGTCGGTACTGTTTGTGCCGACGAGAATAATCTGTCATATCCAATTAAAAATGGGAATGATGAATTTTTATGGTTTTACTTTTATAACGATCCTTATTCAAACATTGTTTCTTTCGGAAAAGAAAATCAAAGACATTGCAGCGAAGGAAAAACAAACTATTATGGAAATTTCATTGAACTGATTGAAAATGATACTAACACATTTTCGATTGGAGAATACGAATATACAATAATTGAGCTTTTAAGATATTCAAAGATAATCGATAAATTAAAAAATGAATTTTCAACAAAAACCCTTGAAAGTCCGGACAATATACCGACGCTTCTAACCTTTTCATTATCAATCGGTGAATTAGCAAAGCAAAAACTTGTTGATTATCTCAAAAGACAGGGATTCAATATTGTCTCATACACTATTCCCCTTGCAGAATTATCCTGTTATTTTGCACTGAAAAACAGTAATGTAAATTATGCTAATGGCAATATTGTCACCTTTTTAGAGGCAAGCAATTCTAATTTACATTTGTTGAAACTGATGTTTACAGCCGATTATTTTATATTAGACGGCAAACCCGAAACAAAACAGGGCTTGGGAATAGACCCGCGCAAACGGGCATTATTGAAATTTGTTATCAATAAAATCGGGACAATGGGAATCCTGACCGAACAGGAAAAGGAAACCGAATATAAAATAATGGAACCGAAAACCGATGAATGGTTGAACAGATTGGATATGCAAACAGGTAATGCTCCTGTTGATATAAATGAATCATTGTCGAAAATGCCGAATGCCAAAAGACGGATATTGATTTATAAAGACCGGATAGCAGAATTTACGAACAGCGACATTAAACTGATGCTGGATACTTACAATGATTATGTAAAGAGGAACATTTCGCAGGATGTTTCCGCAATTATTCTGCTTGGGAACTGTTTCCAAAATGATATCATCAAAAGTAAATTTCAAAACCTCATTCCTCAAGACAGATTATATGTTTTTGCCAATAAGGATATTCAAAATGTTTTATCCGTTTATCCGAAAATTGATTTCAAACGATACATAAGTGAACAGGGAAGAATAGAAGCAAAAGCAGAAACAGATAAACAGAAAAAAGCAGAAGAACTTGCCAAAGCCGCAGCAAAAGCAAAAGCGAAGAAAGATGCAGAAGATAAAGCCGCTGCAGATGCACAACAAGAAAAAGACAGACAAAAAGCAGTGCAACTCTACGAACAGGCAGTTAAATTAGATAAAGAAGAAAGTTTAGATGATGCTTTAGTTAAGATTAAAGATGCCATAAATTGCGACTCTGAAAGAAGAGAATACCATCTTTTCCGTGATTCATTAAATGCAAAAATCAAAGAACGTAATGATAAAACAGAAAAATTTAACTCGTGGCATAAAGACGCTGAAAATTACGAGCAATCGGGCAATTTGAAAGCAGCATTAGAAGCATACAAAGAAGCCCAAGCAATTTTTGATTCTGACTATTTGCGAAAGAAAATTGTACAACTTAAAAAAGATATTGAGAAACAGGCAAACGAAATAAAAATAAACAGTTTCATTGATATTGCTATTACTTTATCTGACAAAGGCAAGTTTGAGGATGCAATCAACAATATCAATAAAGCCTTGGAAATTGACCCTGCAAATAAAACAGCAAAGGAAACTTTACAAAATATCTATACGCAACAGCATAATTTTGAGGTTGATAACAAGTATAAAAAAACCGTAAATCAGGCAGATACTTTCTTTAATGAACAGTCTTTTGATGAAGCTATCGCCAAATACAACGACGCACTGAAAATAAAACCGGATGAGAAATATTGTCAGGCGCAAATCGCAAAAATCAAAGATTTAATCAGGAAACAAGAAAATCGGGAAAAAGCAGAACAAATAATTGCAGAAGCAGACAGACTGTTCGCCGATGGAAATTGGGGAAGCGCCAAATCGAAATATGAAGAAGCAGAGAACATCTGTCCTCAACAAAAAGATTTACAGAATAAAGTCAAACAGTGTGACGACAAAATAAAGGCAAAAGAAAATAAATTTGGCGAATTGGTTTTTGAAGCAACTATAGCCGAAAAAAAAGGAAAATTTTCCGACGCATTGAATCTTTTAGAACAGGCGCTGAAAATCAAGTATAATGACGAAATAAAATCAAAAATTAAAAAACTCAATTTCAAAATAGAATTTACAAAAGAAGAGGTTAATATTGGAAATAACGATTTCCCGCATCAGAAAACCAGCAAAGTCGAAAACGACGATTTTCTGAATCTGAAAACCAGCAAAGTCGAAAACGACGATTTTCTGAATCTGAAAACCGGCAAAGTCGAAAACGACGGTGACGATGATTTTTTAAATGTAAAGAAAAAGGATAAGAATGATTTTAGTAATTGGTAAATATATTGTTTAATTAAATTAATTTTTTTTGAATTATGGCAGAAGTTACATTAAAGCCGAAAGTTATATTAAAAAGAAAAGGTGAATCGGCGCCTTTTGCGTTCAATGAACGATTGCAAATTGAAATGGTCTGGTCAACGGATACTGACTTGGACCTGTGTCTTTTCTGGAAAACAAAAGACGGAAAAGAAGGTGGTGTATTCTCAAATGAGTACAACCAGAATATGGATGATTTGGGATCTCTCGAAAAATTTCCATTCATCAAACACTCGGGCGATGAAAAAACGCCACGCTCGGGTGGAGAATCCAATGAGCAGATCAAAGTTAAAAACATTGATGCTCTGAGCGAACTCTATGTCGTTGTGCTTAATTACGGAGCAGCAATTGACAACCAGAACGTTACATTCAACGAACATTCCGGTCATGTTGAAATCATAACAGATACGGGTGACAATCTGGATGTTCCGGTTGATTCGGCAGATGCCGGTCATGTGTATCTGGTATGTAAAATCGAAAATACGGATTCCGGGAAAAAAGCAGTCAACGAAAAACGCGTTTTATCGTTAGGTCAGGCATTTTCCGAAATTCCGGGATTCAAATTAATCTGTAATTAGAAATGCTATGGCTGAATTAAAACGCAAAGTTGCTTTGAAACAGAAGCATGGAGCCGTCGAAGAATCGCCGCCTGCTGCTCCACCTCCTGCTCCACCACCTGCAATAAAATGGTGGCTTTGGCTTATAGCGGGATTAGTTGTAGTCGGGGGAATAGTTTTTTTCCTGACAAGAGGTAGTGATTCGCCGACCGGAAAGTCCGAAAAGGACAATACGGCGGAAATAACGCCTCAGCAACCGGCAACGCCATCTCAACCTGCTGATACAGTGAAGCCGGCAACACAACCGGCAACGCCGCCCATTCCTTACAATAAAGGCGAAGCGTACCAATTGTATCAGTTTCCGTTTGGCGACGCCAACTGTTCGAAACCCAATCCTGAACTGGATAAACTGGTAAAGGCAATGACTGAAAATCAGGATATAAAAATCCAGATTTTCGCTTATACCGATAAGGTAGGTTCTGCGGCTTACAATCAAGCGCTTTCCGTCAAACGAGCAAAAGCTGTTTACGATTATTTGGCGTCGAAGGGCATTGATAAAAGCCGTCTGACGTATCAGGGAAAGGGAATATTAACTAAATACGGCAGTAACGCGGAAAACCGCAGAGCTGAATTTGTTTTACAATGATGTTTAAATGTAATCTGACGAAGGGGAAGGGGGATTTTTATGATGACGATTGTCCCTTATTCTCAATTAAAAACGACGAGGTTGCTCACATATATGAACAACCTCGTTTGTTATAACAATATAAATATATAAGCAAAATGCTTTCTTAGTATAAAAATCCCAGCAGGATACCGGCGGCAACGGCGCTTCCGATGACTCCGGCTACATTGGGACCCATTGCGTGCATGAGCAGATAGTTCGTTTTGTCGTATTGCAGACCGATTTCCTGTGAAATACGGGCTGAATCCGGCACTGCCGACACGCCTGCGTTCCCGATGAGAGGATTGATTTTGTTATCCTTTTTCAGGAACAGGTTAAAGAACTTCACGAACAGAACGCCGCAAGCAGTTGCAATCATGAACGATACAGCGCCGAGACCGAATATTTTTAACGAATCCCAGGTTATAAATTCGGTTGCCTGCGTCGATGCGCCGACTGTCAGACCGAGCAGAATAGTGATAGTGTCGATCAGCGGACCGCGGGCTGTTTCGGCAAGACGACGTGTTACGCCGCTTTCTTTCAGGATATTTCCGAAAAACAGCATACCCAGCAACGGCAAACCCGAGGGCACAATCAGAGTAGTCAGCAACAGACCGATTATCGGGAAGAAAATCTTTTCGGTTTGCGAAACGACGCGAGGCGGTTTCATTCTGATAAGACGTTCTTTTTTCGT
>JAISYZ010000235.1 GCA_031269545.1 Prevotellaceae bacterium | reverse complement strand
GCAGGTGAACAAAAATTAAACAGCGAAGCTCGTAGAGCATGGCGCAGTTACGTGAATTTCACGTATTTTTTTTTGCAAAAAAAAATCGCACAACCTGTGCGAACTGCGGAATACCTTTTAAAAACGGCAATTGCCGTTTTTAAAATAACATTATATTTAGTAATAATCAATTAACAATTAAAAATGAAAATTTATTTTCATTTTTAAGTTGATTGTCCCCGAGCCGCCCTGAAGATTTTTTGTAATTACATCGAAAAAAAAGCACGATATATGCGTGCAATTAAAAGATACAGATTTAATTTTTAAAAAATTGCTCCGTTAAAAAATATAAATAAAACTTAATGTATTATTGCTTCCATGAACGAGGCAGCCGATTTATGGGGGAAGAGGTTCATCCCAATAAACAGAGTATCAAAGGCATCTGTTCCATCTGTACGGTATTCCAATTTATCTTCTTCGGTTTCTGCTAACTTTTCGCCACATTTTTGTTTTGAAAAACCTCTGCTGTTGACAACAACCTCTGTATATCTCATCGCCAAGAGAAGCGCATCGTTGTTATTCTTGTTGAATTGAGGAAATAAATATCGCTGCCCTTTAAATGCTTGGTCTATCATGATGTACTTTTCACGATGTTTTAACGGATTGCCGATATGAATCCGTCTAATAAGCCAATTGTTTTTAATGAATTGAGAACAGATGACTGATGCAAAGTCTTCTTCGCTCACTGCGTAATTACTTCCCAGCGCCGTATTGTCGTAGTAGTAGATAACTTCACTTGTTGGATGGTACTTGTAATAATTACAGAAGTCATCAATTACTTCACGCAGTTTGCGTGTAAACTTAACATAGAACGACTTAATTACTTTCATCTTATTGCCCTGTTGCTGTGCTGCTACCAGCCAGTTGATGTTTGCGTTATAGTCGAATGCGATGTAAATTGGCATGTTAGGGTCGAGGTCGCCATCCTGTCGGCAGTCGGGACTTTCTATTTTCGATAAGTCGTAATTAAGGCTTTGCAGATAATCGTTGTTGAATGCAGTATAAGTATGAATATCTTCCGACAGTGAAGGATAAAACCCATCAAGCAGGCGTGTTATTCTTTTGCAAAGAATTGAAGTTTGAAAGACTAATGGCGACAGGTCGCGTTTCATTTGGCGTATATATTTTTCGCCAAGAATTTGTATATTCTCGATGCTCGACCATTCGCGATAATACGTTGCGACTGAACGAAATTCTGCAAGAGTTCTTTTATATCCTCTTATCATTTTGTCGATGGATGTCGATTTCGGTTTTTGTTTAAGTTTCCATATTTCGTAAACCAACCCTTGAATTGTTGTTATAAGTTCATTATCCATAAGTTCGCGATAACGAAAAAACCACGAGCCTTTTTTTGTAGTAGGCATATCTGAGAGAACAAGCAAGCCGTGATGATATGGGGAATGTCCAAAATATTTTTGTATTGCCCCATTTGCAGGTAATGTTTCTTCTTTAAGTTTCTCGTGATTGATAAATTTTGCTTCGTCAATAAAAATATAGTCGAGGGTAAGCGAATTGGAAGAACCTTTAACATCTTGCGAAATGATGTGTTGTATGCTCCCATTGTACCAAGCAATAACATAATCGTATCGCATGGGTTTTATTATCGGTTCTGCAAAGCCGAGTTTTTTCGGCGGTCGATGTCCCACTACATAATGCACATCGCGAATCCAACCCATTTCGCGCAGTGCTGCAAAAGTTGCCGGCAATGTTCGTGTAAGCGCCTGCTGGAATGTAGCGGCAACAAAAGCACCTGCACTGCGCGGCATCGCGTGAATATTGCGCAAGAGTCGTGGCGCCATAATGCCATGTGATTTGCCGAAGCGACGTCCGGCAACAATCACTTCGGTATTTGCGCCTGTAAACATTGCTTCAAGTTGTGCATCGTTAAAGTACAGTTGTTTGGTCTCGTTCATCTATATCTTGATATTGAATATCGGTAATATTAATTTCGCCGATATATTTTTCTTTTAGCATATTTATTCTGTTGCGCAAATTTTCGACAGGCTTCAATCCGATTGTCAAAGGATCGGTAACAGGCTCGAATGTCGGCGGAACAATTTCGTCGTATGGAATTTCTTCGCCCTCGTCAATGTCGAGTTTGTTATTCTTTATTAATGCCATGGAAACCTTAGATATTGCCGTGGCTTCTTTTGTTTGTCCATCCAATGCCATTTTTGCCGCTTTTTCGAGTAAGTAATTAACTCTGTGCCTGTGCCACTCTTTCCCTGCTTCGCGAACATTACCCAATAATAATTTAATATTAATAATATCTCTATATGCCTGCGTTTGAGATAATTGATAATTTGACATTAAATAATCGCGTATTTCAGAATCGCTGCACAACGGCTGTTCAAGCCAATGTGTATATGCATCTCTGTATCTGATAATCATTGTTTGCTCGTGATCGGTGAGCGATTGGGGAATTGGCTCAAACAGCAATTCGTTCATTTTATCAATAATATTTTTCCCCTTAGGCATTTTCTGACAGGTTTTGTCGTTTCAAATAATCAATCATTGCTGTTTCTGCCTGCGGCGAACCTTTTTTTGCAAATTCGAGCGTTTGTTTTCTTAATTCTATTTGAGTTCTAAGTTTGCCTCGATAATATGCTTTTGCCGCATCTGTTTTATGTGCTTTTATTTCTCTGCGCAATTCCTGTGCATCTGCATTAAGCAACATCGCTATTTCATCTATTGTGAAAAAGAGCGATGCATATTCTTCTATCAGTTCAATGTTTGATTGCATTTTGTTTCATTTCTTCGAGTTCTTTAATTATCGTATCGATATGCGTTTTGGCTGTCGATATAAATCCACATTCATAACGCAGATTCATTGTAGCGTTGGCACTCATAACCGCTACGCCTGAAAAATCCGCACTTTCGAGCAAAACAAGTTTTGCATGAGTATTACACAGGTATATATCGTTTGCGACCTGTTTGAGAAATAACAGGTTTTGCCTGTGCCGCTGCGCAATGGTAAAATCGAGCAGTATTGTGAGATGTTCAATTTTACTCCGTTCGCGCAGCAGTTTCCGCGCAAATGCTTCAGCCATAGCAAATGAACAAATAGTAAGTTTATCGACTTTCTCAACACAATTTAACAATGTGTTAACAACCGACCACGCATCAGTTTTGCGAAGAAATATTTGATTGAGTGTTAAATCCAAGTGCGTTTAATTTTTCAACCGTAATTTCGTCGAACGCCTGACCATCACTTATCAGCGCAGTAATACGTTCTTGCGCTGTTGCGTGTTTTTTATCATCTATTTTGTCAGGATTCGCGATTGTTCGCGAAATATATGTTCTATACGAATTAACCTGTTGAGGAGTTAATTTGCCAGCGCCGCCCGGAGTAATATTTTCATCGCCGGGAAGTTCTTGCGTTACAGCCCAATGATCGATTGCTTCCCAGTTCTTTGCAATTTTATCATCAAGTTCGGCTATTTGTCTGCGTAATTTTTTACGCTGTCTTTGATGTTTTTCTTGCTCTAATGACGCATGTGCGCCGCGCAATATCTTGTATTTTTCAACGTTCTCGTCGTAAAGTACGCGCAGTTGCTCTGGCAAATTTTCACGCTTTATTCTGCCCTCGATGTCGATAATAATAGGTTTTTGTTTGAATTCTGCAGGATTTTGTGCCAAAGTTGGTTTTTCTTCATTTCGAAGTTTTGGAATATAAAACTTACGATTCGGACTTTTTTCTAAAATTCTGCGCAATTCATAAACAAGTTTGCTCATGCCGCGCTTTTCGCCGACACGCACGAGCCATTGGGCGATGGCTCTGTTTTTACTGTATTTGTTGAAAAGTAAGACGCCTGTTGTATAATCAGGTGTCTTACTTTCAAGCCATTTCTTAATATCTTCCATACTACATTAGATGTCTGGGGTAAATTCTCCCGTAGCACAGTCGAGAACTCCATCCTCAAGTTGCAGTTCGCCTTTGTACAAAGGAAAAGGCGTAACGTCAGGTGCTGATATTTCTACTGTCAAACCTTTTGCCGATCCCGGAGCATCGCCTGTTGTGCCTGTTATGGCGCTGTCAACATCGTAGTCTTCACTGCCCAGAACAACAAAGCGTTTTTGCGGCAGCGGAATTACCAGCAAAATGTTTGCATTTACAAATCCTTTCATCATGTTGCGACCTTCGTCTGTAATGTCAGGATAAGAGAGAGTAACCTTGTTTGTAAACAGTTTACAGTCTTTTTCACCCATTGCTTCCGATGTGTATGCACCTTTGCCCTGTGTTGAATAAATACTGTAAAAAAATTTACCTGTTTTCAAAACAAAATCGCCTGTATAATTTACGGCTTCAGCGACAGTTGTCGCATCTTCATTTTTTATAGTCGGGAAAGTTACTATATCCGATTTTGGGATATAGTAAGCTATCGACTTAATCCCCGAGGGATTAACTTTGCCTTCCGGCCACAGTATGTTACCAAATTTCATAGTTATTCTCCTTTTTTATTATTCCTCTGGCTCCGGTTCGGGAACATCAGTTGTGAATTTGAATCCGCAGAAATATTCAGGCATTATTGTTTCAAAGCCTGTGCCGAAAAAAGATTTCATAAACAACTGTACCGTTTTTGGATTATCGGGACGGCGAATTTCAACCGTCGTCCGGTCGCTTGATACGTCAAAACCTATGTTCATGTTTTCTTTTAAAGAGATAAACATATAATTTTGATTTTCCATGTTGTCAAGTTCGACAAATTTCAATTTGCCGCGTGAACTGTGCAATACTTTCTGTTCATAACCTGTATTCCATGGTACGTGTCCGAAATTGATTTGATACCATTTTTCGTATGCGTCTATCACTCTCGGCGGGCAATAGAGACTAAAACTTTTACCTCTTCTTAACACTCTGTTAACAGAGTGATACATTTCATCCAGCACATCGCCTGCAGTATCCGCAGTGATTGGCGTAGAAGTGAAATCCCTGTAATTTCCTATCACTTTAGATGCTTTGCCATCTGTTATTGCTTTTGCAAATATCGTAGAAAAGCCGTTGAACAGTGTTGATGTGTTATTCCCGACAGGATTTCTGACAGCCGTAAACAGATTGTCGTACAATGCTTCGCCGACTTTTAGCGCCACCTCGAGCGCGATGCGGCGTGCTATTGCCATTTGGTCCGGCTTTACTGCCGTCGGCTCGGTGTAAAGTGAGCCAAGAACTACATTCGGATCGAACTCTTTAACGAGATCGCCGAGATAAGTTTCCCATTCGTATGGAACGATTGTGAAACTACCATCCTCATCTTTTGCAGTGCGGTATGGTCGAAGTTGTGCATCAACCGAAAGTAATCCGCCGATTATTTTACCTTGAATGCCTGAGCGCATGGTAAAATATGGAATTACTTCGTCGAATGCGACAACAGGAGCAGAAAGAATATCTTTCTTATATTTCGTTCCTGCTGCAATCAGTGCGTCGTTGATTGTTAATGCCATTGTTATTTGTTAATTAATTTTTTTTGCCTTTCAATTCATTGCGAACACTGATGTAACTATTTTGTTCAGTGTTATCATCAATATTATCAATCGCACTTCCAGAAACAGCGCCGGGCTTCTTTTCAAGTTCGGCAATTTTTTCATTCAGCGATTTAATAGTGTCATCGCGCTCGGCGATGGTAGCGTTTACTTTCTGCAAATCTTCCTTTGCAGTAGCAAGTTCAGTTGCTGCTTTGTTTCCTGTGTCCAAAGCCGCATCTATCGCATCGAGTTGTTCCTCATTCAGCGATGTACTTCCATCTTCGATTGCCAGAGCGGTGAGCGCAAGAACGGCAAGCAAAGCGGTTAATTTACTTTCGTTTTTCATAATTTTTGAATTATTGATTTTTTTTGATTTGCTTAATTCAGTTACAGCCTCTATTGCGCTGTTAAAGTCGCCGATGCTGTCGATAAGAGTTCCTACAACTTCCGCCGCCATGAACGTGCGACCTTTCAAATGTTCGTCCTTTACATTCGGGCGATTTTCACGAATTGCATTTACAAACTGTTCATTCATAGGATTTAAAATTCTTTCCTTAATAAGTTTAAAATCGCCTGTAAGAGCAGCCTCGTACTCATCATTTTTTTCAGTGGCATCGTCAGCATAAATGCGAACGGTTGTAAAGCCGTCCGTATCTTTGTTGAATTTTGAAAATCCCTGCATTATTATCATTGTGCCTATGCAGCCGATCATGTCGTCTTTGCTCGATGCAATAATTTGGTGACAGCACGAGCCAATCCACATGGCAGCCGAAGCCATGCATCCATCCACGAATGCAACGACAGGTTTTGTAAGTTTTTGTATGGCGTTTGTTAGTTCGGGAACGGCGCTTGCCTGTCCGCCGCCCGATTCTATAAATAAGACATGTCCGATAACGTTCGTTCTGCTGTCGGCATCAAGCAAATTGTTAGCCATTGTTCGCGTGCCGATAATTCCCGATGCGGAATCTAATTTCATCATTGTTCCGATGACAGGCTGTACAAATATCTGCTTTTCTTTGTCATTGTTGACAATCTTACTTTTTGTTGCAAGCGAAATACCGTAAGACTGATAACTTTCGTCCGGTTTTTCCTGTTCAAAATGCAAACCCAATGTAAGAACGCCGTGCAATACAGGCGCGTATTGCCTCAAAGTTACTGAGTCAATCAGCCATGGATTATAAAGTTCTCTAATAAACGAATATTGCATTTCTTTAATTTTTTAATATGCAATTTTCGCAATATATCTGCAAACATTAAAGGACTTTATTATAAGTAATTTAATGACTTGCCGTTATTCCTTCGGGGTTTTTATATTCTATGGATATTTCGTAACCGTTGGTTTTCAGGTCGCCGAAACTTCGCGAATAGTTAAAATCTGCACGATATTCATTATTTCCAATAAGATATTGACGGTCGTTCATGTCTGTAATTTGGTATTGATAATCCCAGCCCGACAAATATTTTAAAAAAATATCAATTTGTTTTGAACTGTTACGAATTTCCGCCGTAATTTTTACAGTCGAATATTTACCGGCTGCATCTTCGTTCCATTCTTCTGTTAGTGAAGCCGAAAGGCTTACTATTTTCAATTCGCGCCAAACATAGTTTGCATCAACGCGAAATTCAATTTTTTTAACTCCTAATTTTATCATGATATATAAATTTTAATTGTTTTTTCTGTATTTTTTGGCAGGGGACAAGTCAGAGACAAATCCTGACTAAATTTTTTTATTTGTTTCGATGTCGATAATAAGATTTTTTTAACGATTCGTAGTTTATATATTCAAATGAAATGTTGTACGAATAACAGTAATCATATATTGCCTGCTTTATTCTGTAACTGTCTTTCAGTATTTTATCCAAATGCACAAACATTTGTTTCAAAAACATTTCGTTGAGCATTGTAGCAATGTATTTTTCGCCTTTTGGCGAAATGTAAAAATTATATAAAGTATTCTTATCCTCGTAATTTGGCAGTTCAAATTCAAATATATTTTTGCCTGCCGGTATTTTTGGGTCGTAGTCTTTTGGCGGCAGCGAAAGCCACGGCTTTATCAGTTTGCCGAATGTATCGACAGCCGTAACTTTTCGTGTTCCGCCCAAAAAGGCGCAAACGACAAATTCCTGCAAGCATGGTTTTAAATTCATATACGTTTTCATTGTTCAAATAAATTTAATTTATTTTTATTTTTAAAGTACAAATTCATAAATCTAAATATTTTTATATAAAAAAAAGTTCAAGGTTGCTTTTTTTCGCCATAATCTGACGGAGTAAGGTTAAATAATTGATTATCTATAAAATAACTCCGTCAATGCTGTTTTTTTGCCAAAACGGGCTTTTTAAAAAATCGCTGTAACTTATTGATTTATAATGTTTAATATGTCCGTCAGATTTTTTTCTCATTCCGTCAGATTTTTTTTATTCCGTCAAGCCGTTTTTATGCTTTTTTGCGATTTGACGGAATTTTTAATTTTCTAATTTGCTCATTTCCTTTTCTTTATCTTTATATTTCTTTCTACTCCGTCAGACCGTCAGAAGAAATAGATAAAAATAATATTTATTTCAAATTTACCTTTTTTTCAAAAAAAAAAATAACATCACCATAAGTTATCTATTTCGGATAAATCATCATTATTTTCATTTTTTTGCGTATCATAATAAGACTTTGTTCTTATATGATAACAGTAAACATCTTTGCCGTCTTTATATTCACGCGGCGCATTGCGCTGTTTTTCAGATTCTGTTTTAAGCAGATCTTTTGGATTATATTCATATCCTTTATATTGACAAAATAATTGCAACTTTCTTGTGAAGGTTTTTATTGTCATACTGTTTTTATATTTATCTGGCAAAGTTTCTTTGTACGCATTAAACACCTCATGGTTTGAAATATTTATATTCAATTTGTCTGGCGTAAACCAGTCTTCTGCCCACCACAAAAGTTCATCTGTCATTTCTCTTTGCAGGTTTCGCTTTTCGATTGCAGCCATCGGCGGCTGTATTCGCTGGCGAAATTTCAAATAAGTATGCAGACACCATGCCATAAAATTATAAAAATGATTCATTTCATCGTCATTGTAATCTGTAATCAGATTTTTACCAAATTCAATATACGGATTAAATTCTTTTATTTTCTCATTTTTATCTTCGGGATGATAATAAGGACCGAATGCGACAAACCATGTCCTTCGGCGCAACGATCCGTCGAAGTCTTTTATTGCATGGTTTGAACTTGCCGAAACTTTCGGCGATTTTTCAAAAGGCAAAACAATTTTGTTTGAGTACAGTGCGCGAACAGTCATTTTTTCGGTAACTGTTCCTAAAAATTTATGCAGACTTGTATGTTTGTTCAAGTCGTTGAAATATACAATTTCGGTTACATCCTGTTCCACGCCCGAAAACAGACAGTCGTCATCTTTGATGTTAGTCTGTCCATCTATATAAACCTGCGATCTGCAATATTCAATTGCCTTGTCAAACAAGATTGATTTGCCTGTTCCGCCTCTGTGTTCGCCTTCATCTCCAAGTTCTGTTTCGGTAGCATATACAAGATATGCCTGCGAATTTTCCTTGTATCGATAAAGCAAATATCCGATTGCGCATATTTTGGCAATAAAACACAAGTCTGTTTCTTTTTTCTCGGCTTCTGTAAGAACGCCGCCAATTTCTTTTTTATAATAAATTCTACTTGTATTATATAGATATTTTAAAAATGAAAACTCACTGTCGTATATATTCAGTTCGTATTTTTCGCACTCCGGCAGTCCGTCATATTCCTGTTTTAAAATATCATACTCAGAGGAGTGGGGGGAAACGGATTTGAATTTCTTTTTTAATTCAGTATATTTTTTACTGTATGATATATCAAATGGCGGATCAAGCATAATAAACTCATGATCTATAATTTTAAAATCATACACATATTTGCCCAAATCCTTTAATTTTACAGATGTCAATCCCTCTTTGCTAATCTTTAATGAGGTATTTTTGAAAAACATAAAATCAAAATCCTTTCCGAAACTTTTCATATCTAATTCTTTAAATTTGATTTTTTCAAGGCTGGCAAGTTTTACCTGATTGCTTCTGTGTATTGAATTTATCAATTGTTTGCTGTAATGTTCAGGATTTTCTTTGATGAAATTTATCAGAAAATTATTGACATACGAAGGAAAATTATCTTCATCGATACGGGTAACAATGTTGTCGATAACCTTGCAAAATGTAAATCCTTTCCGGCTTATATTTGTTTCTATTTTGTAAATGCCGTTTGCATTGAGAAAGCCGTAGAGTTGCTCGTTGTCGATGTCGTAACCTGTAAAGTCGCCTTTTGGCGTATATCTTTCAAGCCAGAACTTCAACGACTGTGAAGTTTTTACAAGTATATCGAAGTACTTTTTAGGATTGCGATGTTTCGGCGTGCGGTAATGCACAAAAAAATCTTTTGCATCCTTGCATGGCTTTCCTTTCCTGTCGCGGAAACGCTGCAAATCATCTGGCAGCCATATTATTCGAAAGTCAAGATTTTTCAGCGCAATTCTGTAAGCGCCTTCTATACCTGCATCATCAAGGTCATACAATATAAATATTTCTTGTGCTATTTTTTTAAGCAAATAAAACGAATATGTATCTATATTTGCTGTTTCCGAATTTGCCCAGCAAACATGATAGCCATTTGCCGACACGTTAAGAGCGTCCGATGTTCCGCTGCAGATGATTAACTGTTCTATTTTTTCATTATCATCTTCTGGAAATTTCCCGGCTCGGGCTTCAGTTATCATTCGCGACACTTTTACATCTCCAAAAATATAATTCTCAGGCTTTTTACCTTTGTAAACAAATCGAAAGTCGCCGCCGAAAGGTTGATATATCTTGCCAAACTCTCCATAATCAAAATAAAACATCGGATAATCAGGAGTCGCTTTTATTATATAACTCGAGCCTTGATTATTTTTTTGAGTTATATAATAATCGAGCGGCTTAATGTTCAGTTCGCGGCAATGTTCATCTGTTATCTCATAGCCGAGAACTTTTAACTCGTCCGCCGTAAACTTCCCATCTGGGCGCAGCCCTGTCACCATTTCGTCAAGTGGTAAAGGCGCTTTTTCGATTTCGGCTTGCCTCAGAGTTTTTGCAGAATCATCCGACAATAACTGCGGCGCGTATTTTTGTGCCAAAAAAACAAGAGCATCTTTATACGGTAAATTTTCGTTCTCCATAACGATGTCTATTGCGTTGCGTGCTTTGTTGTCGCCGCCGCCTTTGTCTTGGATATACCAAAATTTACCGCCGTTTTTTGTTTCGCGAAAAACGCTTGCCGATGGCGACTTGTCATCGGTTCTCATGCGGAAGTTTTTGCGCCCGGAAAAACCAACCTGCGCCTGTGGATAATAATCAAGAATCACAGGTTTACCGCCGTCGATTGCAAGCCACAAGTCGTTTATATCAATTTTTTTGTACATGCCGTTGCCGCGTTTGTGTTTTTTCGCCGCTAACTACTTTGTGAAATAACGGCTCTGTAAAATTTATTCCTTTCATGATATATAATTTTTTAAAATAGTATCTATCATATTTCTAATTGCTTCCAATTCTTTGTAATTGGTATTCGCACACGTACAACATTGGAAAGAATTATTAATGTCTGTTTCAAGTTGAATTTGAGAACAGTTTTTATGAATTCTGAATTCAAATGTACCTGCGTCATCTTCGGATTGAAAGATTAACTGATATTTCGTTTCTATTATTTCCATTTTTTTATTAATTAAATAATTTTTGTTGATAATTCGTGATTGTTTTTTTTTCATAAATCATTTTTTCATTATTTCCCATATTTTTTAACGGTTTGATTTTTCTGAACCGGTTTGATTTTGGGACAAATTTTTGGGCTTCGCAAAATTGAGAAAATTCCATGTAGTCGCCTTGGTCAAGTATCATTCCGAATTCTTCTAAAACGAATGTGCCTCTTGGCGTACGGAAATTAACAATGTTCGGCACTTCTTCCATTACAAACGTTTTGGGCTGCAGTTCGACAATCATTCGGGCGTATTCAAATATTAAATTATTACGGGGGTCATTAATATCCTGTTTGCCTGCGTTTGAATAACCCTGACATGGGGGGCCTCCTATTACGCAATTAAGGTCGCCTTTTTTCATTCCGATGCGTTCGAGTATTATATCGCCTGTGAGGTTGCGAATGTCTGCTACAAATATGTTTTTAACAGGTGGATAGTATTTTCCTGCTATTTCCTGCCCAAGTATCCACCCTGTGCCGGGCAGGGTTGGGAAAGTTAGTTTTTCGCTTTCGTGGTAATATTTATCACGACAATGCTTGACGTAGGTTTTATTTGTATTTTTATTAAAAATACGTTTTTTCATAAACTCATTCAATTCTTCACCTCGTTTGTCTGTATCCCAGAACATATTCAATGGCTGCTTTGACAGGTTAACACAATAAGTTGTCATTGCGCTAAAATCAATTTCGTTCATTCCAACGACTTCAAATCCCGCCTGAATAAATCCCAGCGAAAAACCGCCGCAGCCTGCAAAAAAATCGAATGCCGTCGGTCGGCGGGCTGATTTCGGTAAAACTAATCCCGCCGCAGTTTCATAATATCCATTTGAGTTTATTATCATGTTTCGTTTTTTTTACATCCGACCAGGATAATTTATTTATTTTTAATTCTTTTAATTCTTTGATTTTCTGTTCAAATTCCTGTAATATGCTCTATATATTTTTCAATTAATTCCTTTAAGCGCCTTTTTTTTCCTTGACGCTTATTCATAACTGAAATTTGATGAACTCTGACAATCGTTAATAAGTTATCAATTTCAATTAAATCTTTAGCCGAAATCCCACTTTTCATAAAAATAACAAGCTCTTTATCATTGATGTTTGTCAACCCACATGCTTCTGCTATCGCTTTACTATTCATTTTTTTTATTTTATTTTTAACTGTTTCAAAATCTGGTGCATCGTGCAAGGTTTGGGAAATTATGCCTGTCTGCTGCGATTAGTCCGATTTTCATTTTACCATTATTCTAATTCAATCGGTCGCCAGTGGGTTATTCCATAGCATAAACGGTCATCATTATGCCTGAAAGTAGCATAATCGTAGTAGCCACCCTCCACGTAGCCCGATTGCGTTTTCATCAGCACTTTTTGAGCGTGCTTCGGCTCTTCATCCTCAACGCTTATCCAGCGCTGGGCAAACTTAACACCCGCTTGAAATGAAATGTAAGCGGTCAGTTTGTACCCCTGCGTTAAAATAACAGGGTTCTCTTCATTTGATTGTGCTGCTTCTTTAATTGTTTTCATATTCGTAAACTCCAACTGTTATATTACCTGCCTTAGTGCGTTTGACAAAGCACTGCTTCTGCTTTTCTGTATAAAGGCAATTTTTGTATTTGTTTTTTTCAAAATCACTTACGCATAGCCGAGCAAAGTACATTGCGCAACCTAATTCTATTTTGTCGTCAATTTTTAATGTAATCTTTTTCATAACTCTTCAATTTTTGGCTGTTCTACAAATAAAACAGCAGCGTGTTTTTTTAAATCAGATTGCGCACATCTTGCTTTTTGCTTTTCGCAAATCCTGTCAGCGAAGTTTTGCAGGGCTTCGGGAAAGTGCCGTTCATGAAATAGTCGCTCTTCTTCGAGCAAGTTTACATCTTCGGCATTCTTTATTGCCTCATATTCGGGCAAAAACTTTTCTATAAATTCTTTTATTTCCATATCTTTTTTTTAAAAAATTGTTTTTAAATATTTTTTCAATTCTTTGACATCTTTGATGTCTTTGATGTCCTGAATGTCCTTTTCTAACCTTTGGCGGGCTTCTTCTTTGCATATTTCATTTAATTCGCCGAAAAATGCCTCGATGTTCGGATGTTTTAAACCAACCCCGACGACATCGCCAAAATGCTTTTGAAACAATTCGTGTGTTTTCATAGCGCGTTCTCCTTTTCCAAGATTTTTAATAATTCGTCTAACAGTGCGCTTTCGGCGGCTTCGTAATTTGTATAATCGCCCGAGTGATACGTTTTTCTTGGCTCTAATACCCTGTTGCCAATTTTTATGATTTTCGGGGGTTGATAGCGACCTGTATATTGGCGGTTTGTTACATCGTAAAAGGTTACGGAGTTTTCAATTCCTTTTTCGTCCCTAATCCATTTGAGGGCAAGCGCAACGGTTGGGGCGGCAATAACTTCGTTATTCTCGAACGTGTCGATAGTCGGGTCTGCGTGCTCACTTGCGAGGAATAAACGTGTATCATCGTCTAACTGCGAGTTTAACACATATTCGCCGTGATGTTCTACACTGTCCATGATATTTCTCAATACATCATATTTATGGGTGCAAGTTAAGTTGAACCCTAATTTTTTGAGCCTTACGGCTTGCTCGTGCGACACGAGCTGTAATTGTTTTTTGTTCATATCTCTTATTCCTTTTCTGCCCCATTTTCATGAACTCTTGCTGCTAATATTATAATTTTTTGTACATCGTTGATTACTAAGTAATCCAAGTGTTTACCCGCATTAATATACGCATCTCCTACTGTGTACAACACATCGAATGCTACCATTAGTTCAGCATGTGAAAATTTTTTGTCAATTAATTTATTTTCCATAATTATTATTTTTTATTATTTCAAAATTTTTTAATTATTAATTATTAATAGTTAGTCCTGTATTTAAACAAGTCTTCAATCGCTTCTACGATGTCGTGCATCGCCGCTATATCGTTTAATCCCAGTATTTTTTTGACTATGTCTGTTTTTTCATCGGAATAAGCAATTCTGTCGCAAAGAACATCTATAAGATCTCGCGTTTCAATATTTTCTAAATAATCATCAGGTTCACCGTTAATTGTCATAATCAAAAAGTTTTAGTTGGCGCTCAAAAGTTTTCGCCGTAAATTCAACATTAAGAACTTTGCACAACCGTTTCAGTTCATCGATTGTGATTGACAGTTCGCCGCGCACTAATTTTGCCCAGCGATGGCAGTTTATTCCGCACGAGACATGAAATTGTCTCATCGGTCTGAAGTATTCATAATTTCCATGAATACTTGACAGCAGGTTGCGCACGCATTCGCACGAAACTACTGCGTTTTGATTTTGTTTTGCTTTCATTCCTTTAAGATTTATACATTTCAGTTTGTTTATTTTCTCGTATTTGTATCAACGTTTCAAAGTCGTTGATAAGCGATTTTGTACATCGGCGAATTACTTCGCTTTCCGCATCGGGCATTTCAATCAATGCCGATAAAATTATCTGCAATTGCAGTGTAGTAAGTTTTTCCATAGTATTAAACTTTAAAAATTTTTTTACAGGCAAATTCGTTAATCAACTTTTGGTACACAGGTTTAATTTTTGTTCTGCCGTTTTTCCAAAAATTTACAACAATGATTGACACACCGCAGTATTGGGCTAACAATCTGATTTTGTTCTGATATTCGCCGACAGGAATGCTGTTTGTCCACTCTTTAAATATTTCGTTTGATGTTTTTTTCATAATATTTTTATCAAAAATTAATATTTTTACTTTTTTTTTGTAACTTTATTCCGCAAAGGTAAATATATTTTGACAAAAGTCAAAAAAAATTGACTTAATTTTATAAACAAATGTGTATAGTTTTGAAAATAAATAAATTAATTTTTGAGCGAAAAGTTAAAAAGAAAGATTTCTATACTTATTTAGGTATAAGTAAACAGACTTTAGAAGATTATTTAAACGAAAAAACAAGTATGACTGTTTCAACATTAAAAAAAGTTGCAGAATACTTTAATGTTCCTGTCAGTTATTTTTTTGACGATGAAAATAAGTCGCAAAATAATACTGGTGTAGGGCATATTGTATCGGGTTTTGGTAGTAGCGCTCAAGGTGATATTACATTAAGCCAATTCCAACAGGAAGTAGATATGTTAAAGGAAAGGATTAAAGACAAAGAAGAAATAATAATACTGTTAAAAAAGCAGTTAAAAGAAAAAAAAGTTTTATGAATTTTATAACAATAGATTTTGAAACAGCAACAGCAGAGCGAAATAGTCCATGTGAAATAGGATTAACTTTTGTTGAGGATAAAAAAATAATAGAAACAAAATCATGGTTAATAAAACCAATGAATAATAAATTCGATTATTTTAATACGTTAATTCATGGTATTAATCCCGAAGATGTTGTAAACGAACCTGAGTTTAACAAATTATGGGCAGAAATCAAACCTTTAATTGAAGATAAATTTTTAATTGCTCACAATGCAGGATTTGATTTTAGTGTTTTACGCAAAACACTTGAAACTTATAAGATACCATTTCCTAATCTTAGTTACTCGTGCAGCTATATCTTTTCTAAAAAAGTATGGACAGGATTGCCATCATACGACTTAAAAACGCTTTGTAAAATAAATAATATAAAATTTACTCATCACAGAGCAGGTGAAGACAGTAAGGCAACTGCAGAATTATGTTTAAAGGCTTTTGAGATTGCGGATGTTTCTTGCATTGATGATTTTCCCAAAAAATTAAAAACAACCATAGGACGGCTTTATGTCGGTGGATATAAACCATCGGAAACACATAGAATTCGTAATGATAGAAACTTATCTAAAATTATTGGCAATTCTGCAAAACATAATCCTGATAGCATCTTTTATGGACAAACTGTTGTTTTTACAGGAACACTGTCATCAATGTTAAGATTAGAAGCGCAACAAATAATAGCAGATATTGGCGGCATAAATGCAAATAATGTTACAAAAGATACTGATTTCTTAATTGTTGGGCAGCAAGATTATAGAATTGTTGGCGATGATGGTATGAGTGGCAAGCAAGAGAAAGCGATAAAATTTATAGAAAAAGGATACGAACTTGAAGTCATATCAGAAGAAGATTTTTTGAAAAATATATAGATAATGATTAAATACACTAAAATACAGTAAATACAAAAATAAACTATTGTGAATTAATGCGTAGTGTGATAGAATAATTTCATCTCACCCCGACAAAAGTTTTAAGTTGTTGAAAATTAAAGTAATAAACGATTGTAAATTTAATTGGATACAGTTAAATAATCGCTCCTTAAAAAGAACATAAAATATTTATTAACAATCAATTATTAGTTGAAATTATATAAAAAAATTGCAGGGTTTTAACAATATCCGGTTCAAAACCCTGCAAATATTTAAAAATTTTCTCATAAAATCATTACACAGGTAATTGTCAATTTAAAATGTCCCGTTAGGGACAAAATGTCGGTAGAAAAATAATTGTCGCCGATATTTTCGCGCGAAGCATTGTCGTTGACTTGAAACACCATCGGCAACTCGCGCGAAATGTATCCCACCGCGCTTTTTTCTACTAATATTCTGTCCCTGACGGGACAATAAGCGTCATAAAACCTAACAGGTTTCCGAAACCTGTCAGGTTTAAAATGTCTGTTTATTAATTTTTTGTATCCGTAAATTTCACTTTTTAAGGAGCGACTAAATACAGTTTAGATACAATCATATATTATCTCCATGGTTTTTCGGCAAACAAAAAAGAGGACGATTTTTTACAATCATCCTCTTGCAATTTCTGCACGGTTTAACATGCTATTTGCGTTTCGGTTTTGTGAAATAATAACCAACCGAAAGTTCTATACTGCCGTTGTTGTTGTTCGATATTCTGGTTAAATCGAAATCGTAGGCAACGCCTAAACGTATGCGGTCGGTAACAAGCGACTCGAAAATCAACGATATTGCATCGTATTGGCGAGTTTCTTTGTCAATATCTGTAAACCACAATACTCCTGTGCGATAACTTCCGCCAATCCAAAACTTTTCATTAACCTGCAACATTGCATTAACATCTATATTGACAGGATTTTGAAAATCGCTTTTTAACAAAGTCGATGGAAGAAATTTTACTTTATCGCTTAATGAAATACTGCCTCCGACAGTCAAAAAATAATTCGCTTTTGCCCGTATTATATGCATTGTTGACCGGTCTTCTACTTTGTTCGATATTATTCCCAAAACGGACAGTCCTGCATAAAAGTTTTTCATATCAAAGTAAACGCCGGCATCAATACTCGGTTTCCAAATGTTTTCGGTTTCTAATAATTTGGGGTCATAACTTTCATTGTAACTTATGAGTTTAGACTTGTTGACGCCATAATTTACAAATCCGCCCGACAAACCGAAGCTTAAACGTCCCGTATTGCTCACTTTGAAACGGAATGCATATTGAGCCATAAAACTGTTTGTATAATTGGCTCCTATCTGGTCGTTAACATAAATAAAACCTATATTTGAACCGCGAGCCAAACTGCCGTCTATATTGAACATCGCCGTTTGCGGCGCTCCGTTGAATCCTATCCACTGCTTGCGATACAACAGGTTTGCAAACAAAGCATCTCTACTGCCTGTATATGCAGGATTGATATATGTACCATTGAACATGTATTGTGAAAAAAGCGGAATTTGCTGTGATTCGGCTTTGTTTGTACTCACAATTATTAATATGCTTATGATTAATGTTATCTTTTTCATATTTTTATTTAATTTTTGATATTAATTTTTATTTTAACTTAATAAAATCAATTGAAATAAAGAGTAAAAAACTGTTTAAGTCTTTCACTCTTTATTGTCGTTTCATTTATTTTTTCAAATGTACATATCCTGTTTTTGTTGTAATTGCTCCGTTTGCATCTATCAGGCTAATGCTGAAGAAATAAACATCGTCGGGCAAATTGTTGCCGCTCCATGTATTATTTTTATAGTTTTTAGCTCTGAATATTTCAGTACCTGCACGATTGAAAATTCTCAATTCGTTTTGCGGATATATTTCCAATCCGTGTATATAGAAGAAATCGTTTTCGCCGTCTCCGTTTGGTGTAACAACTCGAGGCAAAACGGGTTCATCGCTCAAGCCTGTTATTGTACAGTGAACGTCCACGAGATTATCAAGTTCATCGTTCACAAGCATGTCGCCGCTAACGTTGATTGCTGTATTTCCTTTCCATGTTCCGCGCCACGTGTATGTATATGCGCTTGCTCCATTGCCTTTTGCAAGCAATATCAGTTTTTTGCCTCCAACTACAACATCGCCGCTTACAACAGCATTTCCATCGTAAGTTGCTTCGATTGTCGAACCTGTTGCTTTTCCGCTGTTTTGCAAGCCAAACACTATTGTGAAATACGACATTCCAAAACCTGTTGTTCCGTAAATAACCTGATCTTTGATGTCATTTTCGCCATCGTATAAACGATATAAACCATCTTCTACATCTTCAAACGTTACGCTTCCATCAAAATTATCCACTCCTGCGAATTTTACCTGTCCGCTCTGTCTTAAAGTAAATGTTTTAGCATGATTTGCCCAAATATCCAAATCTTTATTTATAAACAAAGTTACCTTTTGAACAGGTTTTTGTTCGGTTGTGAAGTTAATGACAGTATCGTTCATTACGGATCCCGCGTTATCGGTAAATCCGCTGATGTTCAATGTGTAATTTGTATTGTAATCCAGCGTACCTGTGAAAGTAAAAATAATTTCTTTGTCATTAGACGCCCAGTATGGCGAAACAAGAGATCCAACAGCGCTTGCTCCGAATTTAATTTCGGTAGCGCCTGTTACTAATGAATTCATTTCTTTGCTGAATACTATTGATACATTATTAAGATTTACAGAAACATTATTTGCTCCGTTTGCAGGTATAGTGTTGATAACCACAGGTCGCGCCGCTGTTGTAAAACTGTTGCCGGTATCTTCGTCCATCTGTACATTCGAACTGTTTTTGAAGCCCGATATTTTTATTGTATAGTTTGTAAGATTGTCAAGCGGTCCCGAATAACTTAATGTTACAGTTTTGCTGTCGCCGCTCCATTGCGGAGAAGAAACAGAGCCGACTGCTACACCTGTTTGCGTATTTATAATTTCAACCGTTCCTGCTGCGCCTGTATTCATTTCCTGATTGAACGTTACGGATATGCTGTTCAAATTGACAGGAACATCTGTTGTAGCATTTGCAGGAACAGCGCTTTCGACCAAAGGTTTAACTGCTGCTGATGCAATTATTACAACCGATTTCGATGGTGCAGGAGTAGTAAAACTGTTGTCGGTTTTCGGCAAAGCCCAAACTCCTACACGAGTTGCCTGCGTTGTAGTGTTTGCGGTTGCTGCAACATACAGATTATTTACATGGTCGAAAGCCAAACCGTGAGTAAGTGTACCTAATGTTGATGAAACCGTATATTTTAATGTTAATGAAGGAACATTGTTTACATCAAAAATAACATCAAATATTCTTATTGCGGTTGTGCAGCCTACGGCAATCACTGCACCATCTGAACTTACAGCCAGTCCCGCCTGAGCAGAATTAGGAATATCGGAATATGAGCCGAAATTAGTTAAAACGCCCTGTTCGGTAAGATTAATCAGAGATGGTATTGCTGCAGCATTGGCACTTCTGTTTTGTGAAATCCACCAACCACCGTGTCCATCGGGAACAATACATGAATTCATATTTTGCTGTAAGTCTCCATATAATCCATCATTGTAAATGACAGCACTTGGAGCTTGTTCCCAAGGCGTTGTTAAATTACCTATATTATATTGCAAAAGACTGCCTGTATTTGTTACTGCTGCATCAACATAATCTTCGTCAAAAGTGAACAGTTTGGTATTAACTCCTGTATCTATTATCCAACAATGCGGGATAGAACCATGAATATTTACGCCACCTGACTGATATAAACCGCCTGCAACATGAGTTCCTCCGAATACTTGGCTGAATGCTGCCGAAGGATTTGCAGGATCCATCGTCCAAATACCTGAATGAGCATCGCTCCAGTCGGTTATATACACTTTTCCATCGGGCGCAACGCTTGCACGGAACGGACTGCTCGTAGTAAACCACGATACGCCGCCTTTGTAACCGATGCCATTTTGATTTGTTGTATCTGATAAAGCCGAATTAAGAATGAAAATACCTTCGCCTGCGCCACCTGCCGTTGAACTTGTGCCTCGTGCATCGCTAATATACACACGTCCGAAAAATGGGCTATCAAATGTATTGTCAACAGCAATGCTACGCGTATCTGAATATTTAAATTGCGGGTCATCGTTCGACACTTTTGTAGGTTCGGTAGCGCTGTTTGATCTGTACGCTCCTGTTGCTGTTATTGACCATTTATAAGTTCCCTGAGCCAAACCTGTAACGCTGGTTGTAAACTGGTGTACTCCCAATGTACGATTGGCAGCAGCCGTAACAGGAATATCCTTTACTACATTATCGCTGTTATCCAATATGTGAATAACGAGCGATGATGCTTTTGCATTCAAGGTATATTTAAACGTATATTCAACAGAATCAACAGTAGAAGCGTCCAACTCGGATGCATAAATATTTGCCTCGTCGACTGGTATGCTTGTTACTGTTAATTTTGCACTTATTGGCGCCGGAGTAGTGAAACTGTTATCGGCTTTGGGTAATGTAAATACTTTCAGCCGTTCTGTAATATTATCTACTATATAAAGATTTCCTGCGGCATCAAATGCAGCATCATGAGTTTGTGCAGTTGTTCCTGTTGCAAGTTCGTATTTGAGAATCAAATGAGAAACTCCATACGATACATAATTAATTTCAAAAACTCTTACAATTCCTACTTTTGTAGCAATAGCCAATAATTTTCCATCGCGGCTAACCGCCATTCCTCCTCTGTTTGAGCCTAATATTTTGTATTCAGTAAGTCCATCATCAAAAATTTCCATATCGTTAGCGCTGTTATAATCAATAGAATCCGAAGCATTTACATGTATCAGCGGCGGTACGGCAGCGCCTGAATTACCATCTACTCTGTATTGAGATGCAAACCAGCCTCCGTTTCCGTCATATTCTATAGTTCCGTATCCATTTTGGAAATATGTTCCAAGACTTATTATTTTGCTTGGCGCAGTCGTCCAAGGCGTGCTTGAATTGCCAATATCATAACGGTTTATTGTTGCTGACACTGTACTTGGTATTCTGTTTAATGTAAATAACTGAGTAGATGTTCCTTCACCTAATACATAACAACTTTGAATCGGATTGTTTATTACTGTGCCTCCATTAGATACTTCGCCGTTTAAAGTATTTCGCGTTCCATCGAATACGGAAGTAAATGCCGCTGAAGGATTTGCAGGATCGAGCACATAAACGCCAGAATTGCCAAAATGAGAATCGGATATATATAGCTTACCATCATTAGCCACATGCGAGCGCAAAGGTCCATATTGGTAATCCGAAGCGCTTGCTGTTTGCCATGCTACACCGCCTGTATAACTTGTATTTTGTTGATTTGTTGTATCGGCAAAAGCTGCATTAAGTATGTAAATGCCCTGTTGTGTTGTTCGTCCGCCAGCAACAAGACCACCGTAAGATTCGGATACATATATTCGTCCAAAGAAAGGACTGTCGAAACTGTTGTCGATGGTTACGCCGCGCGGCGAATAAAACTGGAATGGCTGCGAATTGTCGGATATTAACGATGGTCTGTCAATTGAGCCTGCTTTTGCAATAACTTCCCATGTATAATCTCCACTTGGCAAAGCTGCAGAAAAATCAAAATCAACAATATTTACGCCTTTGGATAAGGCTCCTGCTTCATACGAAGCAACTTTAATAAAGTTTTCGTCGTAAACATTTATGGTAACTGCTTCGGCATCTTCGTTCAAGGTGAACTGGAAATTATTGTTTCCGTTGTATGCAAGTTCGGATGCATAAATATTTGCACGTACAGGAGTTGGAGATGTTCTGTATCGGGCAATTCCCTGATTTTTTGCCATAATCAAAAGTTCAATATCATAATTATCGACCTTTGCTCCTGCCATCATATATTGTGCAGGCGTTGCGCCCAATCCTGTGCCTGGGTACTTTTCTGATACCTTAACTGCTTGATTCAATCCATCCGTAACATCAAATAAAACCACTCCTACCTGCGCTGCCGAAGATTCGCAAACAGGAGCAGCCCAAAATACGTGTTGAGCATGACGGAAATATGCGCTTCCGCGAGCAACAGCATCAATTGTATATCCTGATTTTTCTGCAAATGTGGCTTTCAGAGTCAATGGAGTTGCATCTGCAAGACTCCAGTCGAATTGATATTCGTGAGGCAACAGTATTTCGCTGTCAAGATAAATATGGTCGCGGTCACCCGAAGGTGAAATTGTAAATACGGGATGCTGTCCCCATAATGCTTCCGTATAGTTCGCTCCATCCTGCCTGCGCACATAAACAATTGCTCCCGGTATGGTATCGCAATATTCCAATCCCAGTATGCGAATTTGTTTTGATGTTCCTGATGTAACGGATGTTGTGTAGATTCGCACATTCCATCGCGGTCCGCTTGCGGCAAATGTTTCACCTACTGTTCCTGTTGTCCAGTTTCCCTGACTCTGAGTTTCAAAAAGCAAGGACGGAGCAGAATTGTCATCATTCCATGTATAAACTTTAAAATAACGTCCGTTGGTTTCGGATAATGCAATATCTTCCTTATTGCAGGCAAGCAAATAATTGTCTGCCGTAAATGCAATATCGCTGATAATTGAATGTGTTCCTCCCGAAATTCCTGTTAAATCAAGTTCTTTTATAAGAGAGTAAGTTGCAGCATTGTACACATATATTTTCGGCTCTGTTGTAAGCACATAAATTTTGTCGTTGCGATATATGGCTCTTTTGATATTTGTTGCATCTGTCAACCATGCGGGTTGTTGATTGTTTACTTCGGTGAAATTGTAATTGTCGAGCGCAACAACTCCTCCCGGCTGCGTCGGATTTGGATAATCAACTGCATAGTCGTGCGGTACGGGTACGTTTTCGTTGAACAGTTGAACTTTTGCATAAGCTATTTTTCCCGCTTCCACCGTAACGTCAACAACAGTGTCGGTTTTGTAATCGGTGGCTTCAAATTTCAGTTTATAGTTACCGGGTGTTAAGTTGTAAAAAGCAAAAATTCCGTTATATAATGTATCTGTTATATACGATTGCAATTCATTGGTTCCTGTTGCATCAAACAGCATCACTTTTGCGCTGTTCAGCGGTTTCCACTGGTCGGGGCTTCCTGCACGGAATTTGTAACGTCCATGTGTCATTTTTTCATTTTCGCTTTTTACCCAACCTCCTATAGTTCCTGTGTTTGGCATGTCGGCGTTAAAATAACTGTGAAAAAATTGACAAAATCTGTATCCTTCAAGATTACAGTAATCCCGATTTAAAAGCCTGTGAGTTTCGGGTTTATAATCGTGAAACGAACCTTCGGAAAGAAAGGCTTTGTAAATCAAATTTTTTAAAACTCCCAAATATGGACATGATGAGCCATAAAAATCGCAATCTCCTCTTATCCGCACCGTTGTAGAACTCCAAGATGTCAGTTGATTGTCAAGCATAAAGGGCCAGCAAGCCGTAGCATACTCTTTGGTGCCGGGAGTAATAGATGCAGCATCCGTACCCGAATATAAAAACAACAGGTAATTTGTACTGTTGTCTGCCGAACCGTTTGCATTACTGTGTATTGATAAAAATCCATCCGGTTCAAAAGCGTTGGCTTCGGCAACAATAGTAGATAATGTTCTGTCGTCCTGCGTTCTGTTGAGCGTTCGCGACATCATAATAGTAGCATTTTGGGCTAATAATAAATCGCGCAGATAAAGACCTTTCATTAAATTGGATTTTGATTCATAAAAACCCAAGGTATCGCCGTATTCAAACGGAATTGTAAGTACATTGCGGTCGTCGCTATCATAGCCTCCGTGTCCGGGGTTTATGTATATTTTTATACCTGTTAAATCGGTTTGTGCGATGACTGTACCTGCAAAAAATGCAAGTAAAAATAATAATATAATCTTTTTCATAGAATTTGTCATTTTATGGTGATATTCATTAAATAAATTTCACCGTTTCCGGTATTAAATACAATTTTTTTACCATCGGGCGAAGCCGCAGGATACAACGCAATCTTTATCGAAGGAGTGGACAATGTTTGACGCAGTTTGCCATCAATTGAAGATGCAATTATCGATGATGATAAAAGTTTTTCGCCATCGTCTTTATCGTCCATGCCAACAATCCATTGATTGTTTAACCACACGGGAGCGTTCAGTTTTCCCAGCGATAGAGGATTTGAGCCATCAATGTTGCAAACGAAAGTACCTTTGGCTGCGACGGCATAAACAATGTGTTTGCCATCGGGCGATATGCTTGCCCAAAAATAACTTTCGTTTTCGCCGTTTGGCGTAAGAATTTTTTTAGTATTTCCTTTGTATAATGCCATTTGTTTATTTTCGATATTGATAAACGGCATTATTTCGGAGTCAGTAACTCCGGATTTTACCAAACTTTTACCTTTTACAAAAGCGGGTTTGTTTTGCGCAAAGACAGGAGTCAGTTTTTCGCGAACTGCGTTTTCAACTTTTACCGTTTTATTGTCGGTAAACGAGTATTGATACAACGAAGTGTAACGCAAATTTTTTATAAATTCTGTTTTTTTAAACAAAACTGTCGATTCATCCGCACTTATTTTGACATCATAACCGGCGCCCGGTTCTTGCGTCAAAATTTTCACTTCCTGTGTTTCCAACATAATTTGCGTTAATCCTGCATAATTTGCAGATGAAGCAAGCAAATATGTTCCCTTGGGACTGAACTGGGCAAAGTAAAAACCACCCGGTTCTGTCGCTTTAACCAATTCGGTTGATTTAATCTCAATCTGCTGTGCGAAAACAGATTGTCCAACCAACAAAATTAATAATAATAGTTTCTTCATTTGATAATATTTTTTTTGTGATGTTAAAATTTGTGTATGCAAAATTATAGAATTAATATAAAAGGAATTAGTAACATGCATAGAAACACTGAGAATATTATTGTGATAATCAAAGAATTAAATATTCGAAATTTCTGCTTGATTACCAATTCCTATATTTTATTAATTATATGCTACTTCATTTGATATTTCGCTTTCAACGTTGTCTCTGTTGACTGTTGTTACAAAATATTTTCCTTTTTCACTTATCGCGTATGTATTTGATGCTGTAATTGTTGCAATTTTCGCTTTTGTTTGCCCTTCGGAAACAAGATAAACGACAGATGTCAATCCCGATGATACATTCCATGTCAGCACAGTTCCATTCAACACAACATTTGTCGGCGGCGTTGGCTCTGCTTCTGTCTTGCGTCCTACAAATGGACGTACTGCAGGATTTTGGAAAACATCTGTTTTGAGCGCATCTATTACTCCGAGCTTTCCATGTCCGTTGTTGTCAAAAAAGCATTTGGCGCTAAACAATAAACTTCCATGTGTCCCCGACTGCCTGCGAACAATTGCAATCTGGTCAACTATTTCCTGCGCCGAAGTAAATTGACTGCTTGTTCCATCGTCAACTCTCGAAAGATAATGTCCTATCATCAAAGCGACTTTGGTTTTGTAATACTGATTCCAATCGTTTACAAGCCTGTTAAATGATGAAGTGTTTGTAAGCGCTCCTGTTGCCGAATATACTTGCGGAATAAGAATATCAACCCACTGGTTTTCATACCATTTGACAACGTCTGCATAAAGAGAGTTATTATAGCTTATGCTTGATGTCGGCGATATGGAAAATACAGCGCCGGGTTTCACATCCTTAACCGTTTCATGTATTCTTTTTATCACTTTGTCAACATTTGCAAATCTGAAAGAATCTACTGTTGCATATACGCTTCCGTATATTCTGTATTCTGCCGTATCGTTCAAATTTGCATAATATCCCGGATCGGGATAGAAATAATCGTCCATGTGAATACCGTCAACGTCGTATTTGTTCAATATGTCTTTTACGATATCGACAATACGATCCTGTACTTCGGGCAATGCTGGATTATAAATCCGTATTCGATCATAATCTTTTACCAAAGCAGGATCAATCTTGGGGTCAAGTGCAGAGAATGTTACATCTTTACTTGCTCTCATCGCAATACGATAGGGATTTAACCATGCATGAAATTCAATATTACGTGCGTGTGCTTCGTCAATAAGAAACTTTAAAACATCATATCCCGGATCTTGTCCTGCCGTTCCTGTTATTGATTTGCTCCACGATTCGTAAGGCGAGTCGTAGAAAGCATCTGCATTGGGACGCACCTGAAAAAATATTGCATTTACATTGGCTTCTGCAAATTTATCAAGATAGTCAATATAATATTGTTTTTGTTCGGCTTCATCGTATTTCTGATGCGGCCAGTCTATTTCTGATGTTGTAGCCATCCAGACGCCGCGCAGTTCGGCTTTGGGCATAATACTTTCTTCTTCAACGGGCGGCTCAACAGCAGATTTATCATCGTCGCTGCAAGCCATGAGAGGCAACATTATTATTGCCAAAATTGCTAAATATTTTATTTTATTTTTCATAATTTAATCCTCCTATTTAAATTTATAAAATTATTCTTCATCATAAAAATTATCTATATCGGTTGCTTTTGGAATTTCAAGTACTACAAAACCTGCTCCGTAAGGCGCACCACCAAGTACATACAAAGCCTTTTCTGCTTTGGCAAAGGCAAAACTTGCACAATATACGCCTGAATTACCACCACCGCTGAGTGTAAGTTTGTATTCGTAAGATTTATTTCCGGCATCGAACAGTTCAAGCGCTTCTTTTGTTGTTGAACCTTTTGTTATATCGTAAATATAAATAGCATTTTCCTCACCTGTACCACCCGGATTTCCCGTTGTTAATCCCAAATAGCGTTTTTCGTTGTAAGTTACTATGTGTGCATCGGCAGCTCTGGTAAAGATATTGCCGTTGTCAGCCATTTGATATATTGGCGATCCGCTTGTACCGGACAATACTATTGGACCCGAAGGACCAGTGTGAAGATATTCATCGATAGCGTTATCAACGAGATTATAATTTCTCCACATTCCTCCCGATGCACTTGCAATAAAGCGTACAGGATCGCCAAGGGTAGTAAATCCTGTAACCTGAATTTGCAAAAATCCTGCGCTCGTTGGTACTGCTTCGTTATTCCCCAGATAGATGAAACCGTTGCCATTTTCATCAAGATCCATCGACATATCATCTCCGTAGCGACCGGCTGTGAATCCAAAATCGCTTGGCGTTTTTTGAAAAACTACAGTAGGAACAGCATCTGGCGATTCCCAATGATAGATTTTTAATTCTCCTGCTGCGCCAGCCAAATTAACAGCGTAAATATGTCCATGCGACAAATGTCCAGAACTGACAGTAAATGTACCTCCAGAAATTCCTGTCTGATCAAGCATTATAGGATTTACGTATCCTGCTTTCAAATCCGATATTTTTAGCAAATGTGGTTTACCTTCACTGTTGCTTATACGTGCAACAACAAGAACATGAACAGTATCCATGTCAAGATTGCGGGTATTGGCGCCGCTTAAATCAGAATAAGATGAAAAGTCATATTTTTTGATTTGAGAAATATCCGCTCCAAATGCAGGTACTTTTAACCGTATGGTTGCATAGTATTCGCGTTTTCTTTTACCGTTGACAATTGAAACTATTTGTCTTGATTGAGTAGCACCTCCTGCCGTATCTACGGTAAAATCGTATGTTTCCTTATCAAACGAAGCGCCGGTAGGTAATTCTCCATTAAATTTAACATTAGAGAGGTTTACCAATTTATCTAATTTGGGAAAAGTAATTTCTTTGTTTATTTCATCTACTTTACCATATATTGTGGTATCGCCTCCTGTAACGCTTCCAACCACAATAGATACTTCTTTTACGTATGTTAAATCCGGAGATTCGGGATAAGTTTCGTCGTCTTTGCACGAAACCATAATTATTGCCATTGCACAAAAAGGAATGGCAAACAGTCTTATGTATTTATTTATATTTTTCATATTTAAAATTTTAATAAAATTAGTGAAATATTTAATTAATTCCCCCATCCTTCTGTCTGTTTAAGTTCATAACCTTTGGTTTTATAACTGTCTATTTGTATTTCGCCAACAGGAGCAAGATAAATATTGATTCCTGATATATTTAAGAATTTTCTGGTACGTTCCTTAACTGTAGCTGGACTGTAGTATCCAACCATTTCAGAAGCATTAGTTCCATCGTAAACGATTTTTTCTCCTGCTGCATTTACAACAGCCAGTTTTCCAGAATTATCGACTCGTATTTCATCAGGCAATTCGCTGGGAACATCAACCCAAATTCCCATCAATAAGTCAGGATTTTGGGTTTCGTCCATATAATTCAATTTTTTCCAGCGGCGTAAATCTACAAGACGCGAATATTCCCAGAATAATTCCATACGGCGTTCGCGGCGAATTTCCCAAATCAAAGCGGGTACGCTCTGGTCGCGGTCGGGATCATTAGGCAAGTTTGCCAAGTCCATCGGCGCTGTTTTTTGAATTCCTTTTGCGATTGCTTCGGATGCAAGAGGTCTGTTGCGTATTGCGTTTACAGATATATCTATATCATCCTGACTAACAACAGCGCCTCCAAGTGTTTCAAGTTCTGCTTTTGCTTCAATCCAGTTTAACAATACTTCGGCATAACGCATTACAGGAGCATCATTTTCATTGTGATTAGTTCCATACTTATCGGGTAAAGTCGCTGTGCTTACGCCTATTTCCGGACCTGCTCTATCTATGAATTTACATGTATATAAAGCCGCAGATGTAGCTTTTGGAGTTGCTTTATTCCAGAATGTTGCCTCAAAACGCGGGTCGCGCGTTTTAACCAAATTTTCTATGTCGAATTTGTTTGCATTTGTAAGTGTGGAAGATTGATATGTTTGTCCATCCTGACAAATAAAGGCTTTTACAAAATTAAGATTAGCATTTGCCGACATACCTTCGCGCATATTGCAGTATGTAGCAACGCAATGACGACTATCTGCCGGTGGTGCGAAGGCATAGGTACGAAATAAAATACATTCTTTGCTTCCGCTTAAATCATCGCTTCCGAACAGTGAGCGGTAATCTTCACTAATGCTGTATTTTTCGCTGTTTATAATAAAATTGCCTGCTTCTACTGCAAATTCCAAAAATTTCTTTGCTCTTTCAGGATTATTGTAGTAATATTTTTGCCAAGTTCCTTCGCACAACATTAATCTGCTAATATAAGCAGCAACAATATAACGGTTTACATTTTGCACTTTACTATTGTCAAGAAGTCTAACATTGGTAAAAGCGAATTTTAAATCATTATACACAGAGTCCATTACCAGATTACGTGTATCACGAGGCTTATAAATGTCATTCAAATCGTTGTAGTCTAATTCTTTGTTGTAGAAAGGAACATCGCCGAATACTCTAACCAGATTGGCATATTCCATACCTCTGAAAAAACGTGCAATACCAAGCCAGTGATTTTTTACTTCAGCAGATAAAGATCCCATACGGGTATTAATGCGATTTATCATTAAATTTGATTTGCGAATCCATGAAAAATTCCAATTAGGTCCGGTATATGATTCTAAAAAAATATCGGAGGTCATTGATGTAGTGCCACGACTGCTTGGAATAGTAACTTCCAAGTCGCGTTGAGTTCCATTTACCATAATATCATCATTGGTAAGAAAACCTGTCATAGGAGCCATACTTATGTATGAGCCTCCCCATGCTACCGAGTAACCAACAAAAAAATAAGCGTAATACTCATTGCAATAATAACGCAAATCTGTTTCGCTTTTCCAAAAATTTTCATCGGTTTTCGATGTTAATTGAGGGCGGTCAAGTAAGTCTTCGCAACTCGTAAATATTAATAAGATTGCGGAAATAAATATTATTATTTTTGATTTCATATTTTTTATTTTTAAAAGTTTAAAATGTTAAATTAATTCCAACAGAAACAGTTTTATGTGTTGGTGTACCCATACCTGTACGATTGTAGTTGTAATTACTTGTATTAAACATAGAATAACCCGATACTTCTTCTACATCTATAGGCAAACCGTTTAAGTGGTCGAAGGTAAAGAAATTTTCAAGAGATACATAAAAACGTGCTTTGTTTATCAATAGTTTTTTTACTATTTGGGAAGGTAAGGTATAGCCAAATGTTATATTCTTAATGCGTGTATAAGCCATGTTAAGCAAGAAACGTGTCTGTATCTGATAATTAAAACTGTTAACATTTGAGGCTGCTGTGCCTCCGAGGTTCCATGGACGGGGATAGAATGCGTCTGTGCGATCTTCTTTCCAGAAATTACCTGCAATAGCCTGCGACATTGCTCCTTCCGATGTATTATATCCCGGAACAACAAGATTACCATCGCCAACCATATCGCGGCTTCCTACTCCCTGTATAAATACTGAAAGGTCGAAACCTTTCCAGTCAGCGTTTAAAGTAAAACCATATTCATAGCGCGGTGTTGAGTTTCCTATTACTTTTCTATCGCCGGGATCGCCAAATGTACCTAATCCGGGAGTAATGTATCCATCTCCGTTCAAATCGACATATTTTACATCTCCAGGTCCAAATAAAAATCTGCCTCCTTCGAGGCGAGCCTGATAGTTAGGATTGTTACCAGCCAGCATATTTGTTGTTCGAGGAACTCCATCAATAATTATAACTACCTGTTTTATTGTTTTACCATCAGCCTCATAAACAAAATCATTTGCTTGATACAGTCTGTCGGTTACATAACCCCAGATATCACCATAACGAGCGCCTGTTACCCAATTTGAACCAATGCCTCTGTTTTCCCAAGGGGTTAAATAATCGGCAGCTTTGATGCAGACACCTGTTGCATCAGATAAAGATGCTGTAGCGCTAATACCAAGCCCATTTTCAAAACGGTGATGAAAATCTAATGAAAGTTCCCAACCGCGAGTTCTCATTTCACCATGATTTCCAAGAGGAACGGCTGTTCCGAATGTATATGTTCGTGTATCGGCTCCAATAATCATATCACGGGTATATTTCTGAAACCAGTCGAATGTAAGCCCTAATTTGTCTTTCAAAAAGCGTAATTCCAAACCCAAATCCAATGACTCAATACTTTGCCATGTAACTGTTTTGTCAATTGCTCCGGGGGTTCCATATACATTATATCTTACACCATCGCTGTACATCCAATATGATTGACTGTAAGACAGTGTAGGTACATAAACACTGTTGGATATGGACGCATCTCCCAAAGAACCCCAAGATGCTCTCAATTTTGCAAAGTTCAATACCGATTTTATGTTTTCCATAAAGGATTCATTTGTAATAACCCATCCTGCCGAGAATGAAGGATACCATTTCCATTTAAGATTTTTGGGAAATACAGAGGATCCATCACGGCGCAGATTAAATTCTACTAAGTATTTGTTGTTAAACGCATATTTGAGACGACCGAAAAAGCCTACTTCAGCGCTCCAGTTTGCGCTACTTGTTAAACCGGGATAATCTGCATAAGCAAAATTGAATTGAGGATTTTCGAAGTCAGCCAAATTGCTTTTAGAAACAATCATTTCGTTCCATTCATTGGTATGAACGCTTGTCCCCAGCATAAGGTCAAATTTATGTTGTTGTTCAGAATCCAAATACAATCTATAATTAGAATAAGCGTTAAATGTATTGTCGTATGTTTCTCTCCTTGTTTTTCTGATATAAGGTTCAGGATTTGTTCCGCCGGGAGGATTGTAAGTTATTTCCTGTAAGCGGTAAGCAATGTCACCTCCATCTTCAAGAGGATTACCGTCGGCGTCAACATATATTGCATCGCCGTTTGCATCTGTCAATATTGTAGGCGCCGCAAGAGTTCCCCATGAGTCTAATGCAGTAAATTTAGGAATAGCAAAGTTATAACTTCTGTTTTCTACATAATGAGTGTAATCTACTCTGAAATCCCAATCTTTTGTAAAATTAACAGTTGCGCCCAAGTTTACGCTATAGTAAATATGTTGTTGATTTGAAGTAATAGTATTCTTTACTTCGTTGTAAGGTCCTCTCATTTCCTGTCCATTTTCTTGAACTCCAACAGGCCACACAGGACTCCATCTATACAAATAATACCAAGGGTCGGCAACAGTTGCATCCACTGCTGGATAACGTTTGTTTCTGTCTGAATACATAACTCCGCCGCGAACAGTAAGAAATTTATTTATTTCTGTTGATATGTTCAAGTTTAAATTATATCGAGTAAAATCATCTTTTTTTGCGGGTTTCAACATTCCTGTTTCCCTGACATATCCTATGCCTAAATGATAAGATGTTTTACCGCTAAGTCCGTCAACCGAAAGAGAGTTGTTTGTTGATGGCGCCCATTCTCTTACCATAGCTTCGTAAGGATCATATATGCGTACGCCCATCATATTGGTGCCGCTCATATACCAGTCGCGATTATAAACCATTGGGTCTGTATATTTAATTGTTCCTCCGTATTTAGTCATCCATTCTTTAGATCTTTCGAAACTTGTCCTGTCAATTTTCCAATACAATCCGGTACTGCTACTGCCAACGCGTTCTGCCGCAAGCAATGAATATTCAATAGCATCTATTCCTCCCATTTCAATTCTTCTTGTGGGATTTTCCCAACCTAAATTAGAATCAAGGGTTACTCTTATTGATTCTTTTTTTGATCCTTTTTTGGTAGTTATTAATATAACTCCCATTGCTGCTTTCGACCCGTAAATAGAAGCAGATGCGGCATCTTTCAATACAGATATTGATTCTATATCGGCAGGATTCAACATCTGAATACTCGGTATTTCTACGTTATCAACAAGCAAAAGAGGACTGTCTTTTAGTCCGTTAGGTGAATTACTGTGTCCGCGAATACGCATAATAGGATCTGAACCTACTTCGCCGCTTTGCAGCCGTATGGTAAGCCCCGGTACTGCGCCTTGCAGTCCGCGCCCAACATCTGCAATGGGACGGCTTGCCAATGTCTTTTCTACGTTAACAGAAGCTACCGCGCCTGTTAGATTTTCTTTTCTTTGAATACCATAACCGACAACCACTGATTCGCTCAATACGGTAGTGCCTACCGATAATATAACGTTAATCTGATTGTCATCTCCTACAACAACCGACTGCTCTTCGTAGCCAATTGCCGAAAATACCAATGTCTGACCTTTTGCAACTTGAACAGAATATTTTCCATCAATGTCAGCCGCAATTCCTTTTTTGGTTTCATTAACCAAAATCGTTGCTCCGGGAATGCCCAATTTATCATCCCCGCTAATTACCGTGCCTGTTACCGTCTTTGTCTGAGCCGATGCAGAAACACCAAACAGTAAACAGACAGTGAAAAAAATTAAAAATTTCTTCATACTTATTTGTTTTACATTAATTTGTTTTTTGTCCTATAATTTATATTATATTCATAATCGATTGCAAAGTTAACGTATTTTAATTAGTTACAAATCGAAATAATCGTTTTTTTTTAGGAATGTAAAAATAAAATTATTGATATTGCTGATATACTTATATTTAAGTGCGCCGATAATATAAATTATAGGACAAAATATTTTTAAGCGAGTGTTAAAAATTAAAATTTGAAAGTTTTATGTCTATAATAGTTTATTATTTGTGCTTTTTATGCCTATAAAATGTAATAATAGCAATATGATAAGTTAAAATAAAAAAAATCAACAATAAGTAACACTCTGATATACGATGATTTATATTTTCAAAAAAATATTATATTCAACTTTTGCAGGTTATTTTCAGGCAGGCTGGGCAATGAATGGAACATAAATTTAGCATATTTACAAGTTGTTTATTTTGCCAGCGAAAATATGTCTGGTTAAAATTCAATATATATCTCAAAATAATTAGGCAAAACAGTTGACAGTTCTTTTATAATCAACTATATATTCAGTCCTAAAAAGCAATATTTTAAGACACAAAAATTAATAAGCAGACATCATCAAACCTAACAGGTTTCGGAAACCTGTCAGGTTTGATGATGCTTGTTGTCCCCGTCAGGGACATTTTCAAAGCATTTGTTGGCTAATACCAAACTGCTGTCAAAATGCAATTTATATAAATTTATTATTACTGATATGTCAGGCTCTTTTGATGCCGTTTTGGTATCACGCAATGATAAAATAAAAAAGGATACTTAAATTTTAAGCATCCTTTCACATTAAAATCATTGAATTATGAAAAACTTTATTATTCTGCTACTTGTTCTTTTGGTTGTTCGTCATCTACTTCCTGTAATTGTTTGTCAACTACTTCCTGTACTTGTTCGTCTGTTGGTTGTTGATCTTCAGCAACTTTTTCTTCTTCTTTTTTGCAGCATTTGTCGCTTTTTTCAGGACATTCAAATTCTTCAACTTTCGTTACGGTTACCGTGTAAACTTTGTCGCCAACTTTTGGTGCGCTGCAGCAAGATTTTCCTTCTTTTTTTGCACAGCAACCTTTAGCTTCTGGCGCTTCGGCATCTTTCACTTCTTCTGTTTTTTCTTCTGCTTTTGCCTGTTCGCATGCTACTTTAACTTCTGCAAGTTTTGCTTCGAGAGCAGCAACAGCAACAGAATCAAGTTCTACTACCGAAAGTTTTCCTGTAACAGCAACAGGTTTTCCGTATAAAAGCGTATCAACAGTAAATCCTTCAGCAGGAACAACTTTTACTAATGTTCCTTTACCTGCTAAAACTACATCTTCTTTGGAAAGAGGACACAATCCCAATTTTCCAACAAGCGTTACTTCATCAAGCGCAACAAGCGAGTCAGCGCTTTCTACCAAAGCTTCTACGCCAACGTAATTTGACGCATCAGTGTTGTCTTTCTTTTTGTCTCCGCAAGCAATTACAACTGTTGCAAGCGTAATAACGACAAACAATTTTTTGATCATTTTTTTTATTTATTTAGGTTAAAATACTAAACTTCAATTCAACGCACAAAAATATATATTTTTTTTTATTTAAAGCAAGTTAACCCAAAATTTAACATTTTTTTTGTTTTCGGCAGGTTCGACAATTACTTTTTTATTGAGAAATCGCCAAGCAGTTGCTTAAAGATAAATTCATCCGATTTATCTGATATTATGATTATTTCGCAGTTGCCCTGCTTCTTTTTATACACTGATGATTTCTCTTTGCTGTCTTTATACACAACTAACAATTCGTAATCGCCGCTTTCTGTTATTTTTGTTGCTTCTGTGCGCAATTCTGCCACTGCTTTGTTGTTATTTGATATTAAAATTGTAATTGTTTTTATTCTTTTCAAGTCAATTTCGGGAGTTAGAAGCTGTTTGAGGTTTTCGCCCATATATCCCGAAACTCCGCAACCTGTACAGCCTGTAAGTTTATCTACATCTGCAATATAATAACTTTTTACACCATCAATTTCCGAAAATTTCGAATATAATGATGTTTGCGCCGATATACTGTTTATGCTTATAATCAATATTATTAGCGGTATCAGATTTTTTATTTTAATATTCGTCATATTTTTTTTGATTTTATTATAAGTTTCAATTTATAAGTTATTCAGAACTTCGTTTATTTCGCATACCTGTTCGTCTGTAATATCAAGTAAGATAACGGCATCGTCCACTACATTCGATATTTTTGAAAACGAATGTTCAAGTATCTCAAGCATTTCCGTTTCGTTTATATTGACGTTTGCAATAAATTTAGGTTCTTCGTTATTGTTTATGAATGTTGAAGTAATTGCTATTAGCAAAATAATGCAGGCGGCTGCGCTTATAATTCGTAATTTAATTGTCGGTTTATATTTGCGTATGCGTTTCGTTTCTGCATCAATTTTAGCGCTGATTTTTTCGGTTAAATCTGCGGGAATTTCAATGTCGTCTGCGAGATTGATGTTTGCAAACAAATATTTTTCTGCTGCAAATTTTTCAATATCGGCGTCATTTTCGGCAAAATATTTTTGCAACAGTGTTTCTTCTTCCAATGTTGTTGCGCCTTCGTAGAATTTTAGCAGTAGTATTTTAATTTCGTTTATATCCATAATTATTTAGTTTTTCAAAATTTTCGCGTAACAATTTTCTTGCTCTCGACAGTGTTGTACGGACGTTTGCTTCGCTCAAGCCTGTCTGCTGCGCTATTTCAGTCATTGTATATTCTTTTACATGTCGCAGTATAATAAGTTGTTGCTGCTGTTGCGGAAGTTGTTTTATAAGTTTTTGTATCTGCAACCAGTCGTAATGTATTTCTATTTGTCTGTTGGCTGTTTTTTCGCTTTCAATCTGTTCAATCTTCGACAGCGATTGATTTTTTCGGCGTTTTCGCAATATATCCAGACAAATATTTTTCACAAGAGTAACACAAAATGCTTCGGTATTTTGTATTTCAAGTTCGTTGCGTTTGTTCCAAAGTTTCAGAAAAGTATCCTGCACTGCATCCGAAGCCTCATCTTTGTTATTAAGCAATCGAAAAGCCAGTGCGTAAAGTTTTTCCGCATGAGGTAGAAATTGTTTTTTGAAATCCTCCGAAGTCATATTTGTTTTTATCTCTTTTCACAATAACGTTTTTGTACAAGACGTTCATAAAGCGAAAATGTTACAAAAATATTGTTTATTTAATTCAAAATTCATTATTATCTAAATATTATTCAATGTTTGCAGCAATAATTCAATGATGAAAAAGAATGTTTATTTTCGGCAAATGTAATAATTTTCATTTTGATTTTGGAAAATTGCAGATTCAAATAATAATTCCGTCTTTTATTTTTATAGTTTTGGTCTAAGTATATGACAAAAAATTAAAGACATTAATATTAAGATTTGCAAGCAGATTAAGTAGTCGCTCATTAAAAAGCATTGAAATCATTTATTATAAATAAGTTATAAATGCAAATTGCCGAATAAAAATACCGTGTTTTACATACATACAGGCTAAAAGTCGGCAAAACATAAACAGTTTTTCTTTCTTCTTTGTTCGTCATTGCGAGGGCGTTAGCCCGAAGCAATCCATTTTGTTTATGTTTGTTTTTCATTGTTTATTTTTCTGGATTGCTTCGTCGCTGCGCTCCTCGCAATGACGTGCTGCTTGCTTTTATGTCGAAACAAAATTGACAGAAATAATGTCGTATTATTGCTGATTTTTTTTATTTTTAAGGAGAGATTAAATAAGGCATTTGCAATGTTTGTAAACCATATTGAAACAGGTTTTTAGCGAGATTTTTGTGCTTTTTTGCATTTTATTCGGTTTTATGTTTTTATGCAGTTAAATTTCAGTGATGTAAACCAGAACAAAAGCAGGTATATGGGACTTTTAACATTAATTAAATTGATATTGTGCAAATTTGTGTAATGTTAAAATAAAAATAACTACCTTTGCCAATTCATAAAATCGAAAAATTAATAATTAAATAAAATATAATATGAAAAATTTAGATTTAACAAAGTATGGAATCAACGATACAAGGGAAATTGTTTATAATCCTTCGTACGATGATTTATACAAGGCAGAAATTGACCCTTCGCTGACAGGGTTTGAAGTCGGGCAACTTACCGAAATGGGAGCAATAAACGTAATGACAGGCATTTACACAGGACGCTCGCCTAAAGACAAATTCTTTGTAATGGACGAAACATCACAAGATACTATCTGGTGGACATCCGACGAATACAAAAACGACAACAAGCCTGTAACCAAAGAAACATGGAAAGCGCTGAAAGAACTTGCCTGCAAACAATTATCAAATAAAAAATTATATGTAGTCGATACTTTCTGCGGAACAAACGAAAATACTCGCCTTAAAATTCGTTTCATTTGCGAAGTTGCATGGCAGGCGCATTTTGTGAAAAACATGTTTATTCGTCCAACCCAAACAGAACTTGAAAATTATGGCGAACCCGATTTTGTAGTATTCAATGCGGCAAAGGCAAAAATTGATAATTACAAAGAACTCGGACTAAATTCGGAAACGGCAATAGTTTTTAATCTTACCGAAAAAATTCAAGTTATACTCAACACATGGTATGGCGGCGAAATGAAAAAAGGCATGTTTTCATATATGAATTATTTGTTGCCGCTCAAAGGAATAGCCTCGATGCACTGCTCGGCAAATACCAACAAAAAAGGCGAAACAGCAATATTTTTCGGACTTTCGGGAACGGGAAAAACAACACTGTCAACCGACCCAAAACGCGAACTTATTGGCGACGACGAACACGGTTGGGATGACGACGGTATATTCAATTTCGAAGGTGGCTGCTACGCCAAAGTCATAAACCTTGATAAAGAAAGCGAACCCGACATTTGGAACGCCATTCGTCGCGATGCTCTGCTCGAAAATGTTACAGTCGATAAAAACGGCAAAATTGATTTTAATGACAAATCGGTTACCGAAAACACGCGAGTGTCTTATCCCATTTATCATATCGAAAATATTGTTAAGCCTGTATCGAAGGCTCCGTCAGCAAAAAAGGTTATTTTCCTTTCGGCAGATGCATTCGGCGTGTTGCCTCCTGTTTCGATATTAACTCCCGAACAGACAAAATATTATTTTTTGAGCGGATTTACTGCAAAACTTGCAGGCACCGAACGCGGAATTACAGAACCTACGCCAACATTCTCGGCTTGTTTTGGCGCTGCATTTTTGAGTCTGCATCCTACGAAATACGGCGAAGAACTTGTCAAAAGAATGGAACAGGCAGGAGCAAAAGCATATCTTGTAAACACAGGATGGAACGGAACAGGTAAACGCATATCAATAAAAGACACACGCGGAATTATTGACGCGATCCTCGATGGCAGCATCGACAATGCTAATGTGAAGAAAATACCATATTTCGATTTTGAAGTTCCTGTCGAACTTCCCGGTGTTGATGCTAAAATTCTCGACCCGCGCGACACTTATGCAAATGCAAGCGAATGGGACACAAAGGCAAAAGATTTGGCAGGCAGATTTATAAAGAATTTTGTCAAATTTACAGGCAACGAAGCGGGAAAAGCGCTTGTTTCGGCAGGTCCAAAATTACCATAAAATAAAGAATACGACTATTTTAATTTTGTTTTGAATGGAAGAGGCTGTCAGTAAAATGACAGCCTCTTGTAATTTGAAGCCAAACCAAACCTGACAGGTTTCCGAAACCTGTCAGGTTAAAAACTTCGTATAAATCATTAGGTAGATAATTGTTAATTTAAAATGTCCCGTTAGGGACAAAATGTCGGTAGAAACAGAATAACCGCTGAGATTTTCGCGCGAAGCATTGTCGTTGACTTGAAACACCGTCGGCAACTCGCGCGAAATGTATTCCACCGCGCTTTTTTCTATCAATATTCTGTCCCTGACGGGACAGCAAGCCTCATAAAACCTGACAGGTTTCAAAAACCTGACAGGTTAAAAATTTGGTTAAAAACTTCGTATCCGACAATTTTGTTTTTAAAATAGCAATTAATTAATATTTGATACTTTGTATGAAACATTGAATATTAACGCCTTAATACCTTATTCATATTGTTGTAACAAATATTAAGGTATAATCACAATAATTATTTGTATGAAATAGTAAAATTTAAAATGTAAATAACTTATAGATATAAATTTTAATTAATATTACTTCATATAATATATTGTATATAAAAGATATACGCATAATCTAATTTGATTTATTTTTGAACTGATTTTAGAATTTAACTTTAAAATCACATTAAAACATATTTTTTTGAACTGAAAATATCTGTTTTACTTTACCCAATATCACTGTATATGACTTGTGGTAATAGTTTGACACACACTTAAATATCTGTTTATTAATAATATACATATAATAAATTTGTTTTTTATTGATAAATGCTTACACTTAAAAATATGGAAAAAGTGTTAAAATTATAACATTCATATAATAAGCGTTTTAACAAAAAAAATAAAAAAAAAATGAAAAAAATATTAATAAACACAAAAAATGCACTATATTTGCAAAAATAATATGGTAAAGTATGTTTATCAAGTAAATTTACTGATAAAAAATGAAGAGAAATGAGGACAGCAAAGGAAACATTTGGTTTTCATACAGAGCCAAAAATAAAAAAAAATTGAAATTAAGTATAAATTATTATTCAACTTAAATTAATTATTATGAAGAAACTTAGGTTAATTTTATCAATGGTCTGCCTGTCAGTATTCGGATTGACAGTAAATCAAGCCGATGCACAGCAGACGAGAAGGGAGGCACCGCCTACCTTTTCAGTGAAAGAAGCGCAAGCGCTACCGGCGCAAGCGTATGTGAAAATGCCCATTAATTTCAGCGTTAGTGAGTGGTTGAAAGAGGATGAATTTAATGCAAACAATGGAATATCACGTCCACGTTTTGCAAGAGATATTCCTGCCGACATTACAATGGAAAATGCGGGCGTATGGACAAATTTGCCAGATGGTCGTAAAGTATGGCGAGTGGCAATAGAAGCGTCTAATGCAAAAGCAATAACCCTCAGATACGAGGAGTTTTATTTGCCTCTGGGTTCAAAATTGTTTTTGTACAGCGCCGACAAGACACACATATTGAAATCGTATGATAACACAAAGAACCCGAGCAGTGGAAGATATATCACACCGCTTGTTGCAGGCGATGTTGTTGTACTTGAATATGTCGCTCCTGAATATTCCACCGGCGATAAGGCTCGAATACATATCAACGGTGTTGGTTATGGTTATAATCATATAAGATATGAGAGAAAAGGTGACCTTACAACAGAATCGGCAGGTGAATCAGCACAATGTCAGATAAATGTTATTTGTTCTCCCGAAGGCGACGAATGGCAGGAAGACAGCAAGAGCGTTTGTGCAATATATTATTATACAAATTTCGCTTACGAATTGTGTTCGGGAACTCTTGTTAATAATACGGCAAACGACGAAAAACCGTACATAATGTCGGCATGGCATTGTATAGCGGATGATCTTTCCGCTCCTCAATATTTTGACTATTACTGGTTCAGATTTTTCTTTGAATCTAAAACCTGTGTTGGGAATACAGGCTACGATGATGATGATGAAGTGCTTGTAGGTTGTAAGGTGAGAGTGGCAATACCTCTTGGCGGAGGTTCGGATGGCGCTTTACTCGAACTCAACGAAGCTATTCCTCAACAATGGATTGATAATGAAAGAATCAGATGGGCAGGCTGGGATCGCAGAGCAGATCCTTCTGTTATGGCACAAAGCGGCGTTGATATAAGTCATCCCGCTCTTGATGTTAAGAAAATTGCAACATGGACGGGGCCTCTTACAATTGACGGAGGATGGGACTGGGGCGAACCTCTGCTTTCAGCTGATGATGCTCACTGGGTGGTTACATTTGTGCAAACCACAAACGGATGGGGACAAAGCGAAGGCGGTTCATCAGGATCAGGACTGTTGAATCAAGATCATCGCCTCATCGGTACGCTTAGCGGCGGCCCTCCCGGAACAACATGTACATCGGCAAAAGAAACATCATATTTCGGCGGATTGTTCTATCACTGGGACCAGTATGGCAATGACCCTTCTACTCAAATGAAAACATGGCTTGACCCACTGGGTAATGGAACGGCTGAAACATGTGACTTTTATCCAAACAGTACAAAAGCCGATTTTGTTGGAAATCCCACATCCATATATGCTTTAGAATCAGTCAATTTTACCTCTTTATTATTATATATTGATTCGATAAAATGGGAATTTGAAGGCGGCACGCCCGCAACATCTACAGAACTGAAACCTGTGGTTGCTTATGATATTCCCGGTACATATGATGTTAAACTTACCGCTTATGGCAAAAGTGATGTAACAGGTAATGATACTACTATTATTACTCTGAAAGAAGATTATATCACAGTTACAGTTAAAGGCGGTACGGCTGTTGCTCCGGTTGCTGATCTTGGAGTATTGTTATATACTGAATTACCTCCTGTATATAGTGATAATGCTGTGACTGCATTGCTTAATGGATCTACTTTTGCTAATCCGCCAACAATTACTACAAATACATCATCTACTTATCGTAGAGAGGTTATATCAGGAAATGCCAATTATGCTTGGATCCGCGCAAATAACGGATACGCTAACAATGGCTACCCAACATCATACGGGGTAGATGGTACGGGAGATTATTATTATATATATTATCAAAGCGGTTATTTAAACAGTGCGAGAATTTATAATAATACTGCATTTGATTTATCCTCTTATGAATCTGCAATATTGAAATTCAAATATATAGCAAGACAATGGAGTACTGGTTTTCCAAATGACGTAGATGGCTTGACAGTTTATTATCGAACATCGCCTACATCTCCTTGGACTAGTATATATTCACGTTTACCGAATGATGGCGCTAATCATACATATCCGAACTGGATAGATATTGAAGTTGTATTACCTAATTTGAGCAGTACATATCAGATAGCCTTTATGGGTACGTCTTATGATAGCCGTGGTAGCGGTATTGATAACATAGAAATAGTTCCTTCAACAGCAACTGCTGAATCACACGTGATTATATGGGAAGGCGATGCTGTAGATTTCCACGATTTATCAACAGGACCTGCCGTATTATATAAATACGAGTTTGAAGGCGGTACGCCGGCAGAATCTACAGATACTGCAGATATTGTAACAGTAGAATATTATACAGAAGGAGTTTACGATGTAAAACAATGGGTAAGAAATACCATTGGCGAAGATGAAAAAACGCTTACTGATTATGTAACAGTTTTAGGACACGTATTCGATATTGACAGAGATACAATAACGACAGAATGCGGAGATTCAATAAATGAAACCATAGAACTTTCAGTTAACAGAGGCTGGTTAGTATCTTCAAAACCTTCATGGATTACAGTTTCTCCGGATGCGGGAACAGTTAGCAATCCGGGAACAGCAGAAACAGCTACTATTACTATTACGGCTCCTGTGAATTATGGCGCCGAGCGCGAAGGAAATATTGTTTTTGTAACTGATAATAATTTTGCAACACAAACATTGTATGTTAACCAAACTATAGGAGTTCCTCAAGATGTAAAGGCAACAAGATATAACGATGTAAATATACGTGTTAGGTGGGCTGGCGAACCCGATGATTGGACATCACTCAACGCAAGCTATGGTGGATTTGAAACGGCTAATCCCGTTGAATGGAAAATACTTACAGTGAAAGAAGGCTTTGGATGGGAACGCTTTTTATTAACATCTGCTTCGGGCGCACATACAGGCGATTATTTTGCACGGTCAATGTCATACGATTATAATACATACACATCTCTCGATGTCGATAACTGGCTGGTTACTCCACAATTGGAAATTACATCAGCTAACAGCACTCTTACATATTGGATATCGTCGCAAAATCCGTCTTTTCCTGATGCTTATGAATTGTTATTATCAACAGATGACAATATTACAAGCAGATCACAGTTTAATGTAGTATTAAAATCAATGGCAAATGCGCCTACAGGTCCCGTATCAAATAATTACTATGTTCAGGTTTCTATTGATTTGAGTTCATATACAGGGCAAAAAGTATATTTAGCATTCCATCACGTTTCGTATGATAAATTTATATTAAAACTGGATGATATCGGTGGCTTACAGTTAGCATCAAAAGGCAAATCGGGCTTAAAGGCTAGCGAACCTGTAATGTTGAGTTTAGATAAAGCCGTATTTACAACAATAATAGATCCTGCAACAGGAGAACAGAATAAACTGCAGGTAAAAGACTTGGATAACAGCGTTTTTGCAAGCAAACAAACCAAGGTGTATGCAAATGAAACACAAACTGCTTCTAACTCGTCATCAATATTTAAACAGGCAAAGAGCAGTACAAATTTGATCAAAAAACCACATACTGTTAAACAGCATAATCAGACTGAAGCCGCTACAGGTATTAATCCTTTAATGAGATGGTGTGGCGAATACGATGATAATGGAGTAGGAGCAGGTGGAACACCATTTATTGTAGCAGCACGCTGGACAGCAGAAGAAGCCGAAGTTTATGCAGGCATAACAATTAAGGCAATAGAAATCGCTATTTATGGGTCGTCAGTAAATATTGACGATTTGTTTGTATGGGAAATTGATGGCACAGATACAACGGTTCTCAACAGTCAATCAGTGTCTTCATCTAATATTTTAGGTAATTCTAAGAATGTTATTCCTCTGGAAACACCGGTAACCATATCAGGCGACAAACAAGTAATGATAGGTTATTCTATTAAAACATACAGCGGGTATCCATTTGGCGTAGATGCAGGACCTGAAATTGCAGGTAAAGGTAATTTAGTACTTTACGGCGGCGAATGGTATGAACTTACCGAATTAGGTACAGGATTATTCTTCAATTGGTATATAGTTGCATACGAAGACTTTACGCTGGACGGATACAGACTGTATCGTCAACGAACATTAGACGGAGCGCCAACTGAAGATCCTGTAATGTTAGTAGAAGGATTCTCAGGACTGTCATACAATGATGAAGATATTCAGCCTGGCGGTGTATATTGTTATTGGCTAACATATCAAGCCAATGGCATAGTATCGTGTTCTAGCGATACTGCGTGTGAATTTGTATTATATCGACAGGAAATTCAAGTAGATGATCCCATAGAAACACAATATGGACATCAATTTAAGTTGGATAATGCAGGTACGGGTACTGAAGGAGTAGTAATAAAGAGTACGGCAGATGATTTTGATTATTTTGCAGATCGCATAGTGCCTGTAAAAGTAGAACATATTTCAGGTAATTCAATATCGCTTAGTGGAAATGAAAGTGATTATTTAGTTAGTGCAGAACCACGATTAGGCGAAAATATTTTGAAAGCAAGTCAGGCAGGCATACCGGATACATTGCTGGCTGCAGAAGATGTTGAATTTAAAATATTGGTAGGCAAAGGTGATATATTGGTAAAAGCAGGTACTTATAACCGGGAAGAAGGAAAAGAAAATGATCCCGCTATATTTCAACTTGATTATCAATCATTCTTCTATTCGGATAATGTTGATTCTTTAGATGTTACGCCAACAGCAACATGTGTTGCAACGCCCTTATCTCCGGTAGGCGAATATGCAATAGTAGTTCATGTAGGTTTGGATAACCACTATAATGTAATTCCTGTAAACGGAATATTAAAAGTAACAAAATCAACAGTAGTACCGAATGCATTTACACCTGATGAGGATGGCTATAATGATGCATTTATGCCTGGCACTAGACTTAAAATATTCAATCGCTATGGAGTTTTGGTATATGAATCAAAGAACAAAGCAGAAATAGACAGAGGCTGGAATGGACGCTTCCAAGATAATGAAAAACTTGTTAATCCGGGCGTTTATTACTATATTCTTTATGATGACAAAGGAAAGGCAGTCCGCAAGGGCAGTGTAAATGTAGTTAAGAAATAAAAAAATCTTGATAATATGAAAAGAATAGTATTAACAATAGTAGCAGTAGTTGGGCTGTTTATAACAGCAACAGCCCAGCAGCCTGCTGCCGATTTACGCAAATCGGCATTGAGCAGCCCGAAATCGGATAATTCGTTATCGATATACAAAGATGGGCAGGTATTGTATGCGACCGATGGGAAATTGAATCTGACGAAAGAGTCGGGCAAAGATTTTTCGCAGCCGGCGGCAACGAAAGAAGTATCATACTCAGGCGAACGCGAAACGTATGCATACGATTGGAGGACACAGACCTTGTATGCAGTAGTGAAAAAGAAAGACCAAAAGATGATAAAAAGCGGCGATTTGAATATTGCGCCAGCTGCAACAGAAACAGTAACGACAGAAAAGAGCGAAAGGTTGACTCTTAAATACTGGAACTGGCAGTTTGGCACATCAAGCAAAACGACACTGGCAGCGTATTCGGCAAAAGATCCGGCATTATCGTCAGACGGCAACAGACTGTATTTTTCATCAACAGCAGACGGCGGCTATGGCGGCTATGATATATGGTATTTGAACAGAAATGCGGATGGCACATGGAGTGATGCTGTAAATGCAGGCAATACGGTAAATTCGCCGAGTAATGAGGAATATCCCTTCCTTTACGATGGTATTTTGCTGTTCAGTTCAGACCGCGGCGGAAATTATGATTTGTATGCGATAGTAAATTCGTCATTGAAGAAATTGAATGAATTGAACAGCGCATCGGATGATATAAACCCGATAGTATCAGGCAGTTTAGGCGCATTTGTGTCGAGTAGAGATGGAAACGATGACGTTTTCCTGTTTAATCCGGCATTTTTGAAGCCGGTTCCACCGAAACCGGAGCCTAAGCCCGAACCAAAACCGGAACCCAAGCCCGAGCCGAAACCCGAACCAAAACCGCTTCCCAAAGAAGAACAGGAAGTAGTTCAGACAGCATTTAATAATTTGACGTTTGAAACAAACAAGGCAGTTATCAAAGGCGGGAAATCGGATTTGGACAAGTTGGCAGAAGTATTGAAAAAATATCCTAATGCAACGGTAAAATTATCAGGACATACAGACAATACAGGCACATCGGCGCGCAATGATGTACTGTCGCAGGAACGCGCAGATGCGGTAAAGACGTATTTGGTAGAAAAAGGTGTAAAAGCTTCACAAATCACAGCCGCAGGCTATGGATCAAAACAACCGGTAGCGGATAATTCGACAGCCGACGGACGTGCTAAGAACCGCAGGGTAGAAATAGATGTTAAAATATAAAACAAGTAAAAATAAATAAAAAATACAGATATGAAAAAACTATTTTTAATATTGATAGTAGTGTTTAGCGGATTAAGCTTATATGGACAGAGTGATGCCATATTAACACAACAGT
>JAISYZ010000079.1 GCA_031269545.1 Prevotellaceae bacterium | reverse complement strand
TATGCGCAAAATAATGTTTACTCGCTTAGTTTGAGATTTCAGTCAATCAGTAAATACGCGATTAATTGCGAAACGGGTGTTACATATATGGACGGTTTTTCCAAAATAACGGATAATTCGCTGAGAAATAGCCGTATAAATATGGACGCAAAACTGATATATAAAAAAGGAAATATCAATGCAGAACTTGGTTACCTGATATTTTATGATAAAATAGTAAATCAGAAATATATAAGACAAAGTCTTAAATTGAAAGCCGAATATACTGTAAAGAAACTGATATTGAGTATGGAAGGCAACAATGTTGAAAACATTTTTGGCATTTTTGACAACACTGCTTATAATACAAGGTATTCTATCTTAAGTGGCATCACGCAAATAACGGTTTTAAATGAAGCGTTGAATTATATGATATTTAAACTGAAATATAATTTTTAATATATATGATCATGCAAAAGAAGATTAATTTAATTTGTTTGTTATTCCTTCTTTCTATTAGTATTGCTTTTGGACAGACAGAAAGTGTAATTAGTAAAGTTTCGTATGAAAGTACGCCGTTGTCGCCCTCCATACTTTCATTACTAAAGAAACAGGTTCCCGATCCGGAACAAGTGAATAGTGTAATAGCTGTATTACAAAAACATAAAGGATATTATTCTTTGTATATTGACAGTAAAACTCATGAATCGCTGTTTGTTTTGGATTCGCTACATTCTGAACCCGGTGTATCATCGCCGGGACAAATAGAATTTGCTTACACTAATTCCGATGGAGAAATGATTGTGAAAGAATCATTCATGAAATCCACTATTATTATTAAAGACAAACTGTCTACTATAGAATGGAATATATCGGATGAGACGAAGACTGTTCATGAGCGTAACTGCCAGAATGCGACGATAAAAAACGGTCCCGATATATCCGTTTGGTTCTCATCTGAAATTTCAACAAACAGAGGACCCGGATATTTTCAAGGTCTTTTCGGGCTTGTATTTGAAGCAAACGATTTTTTCAGTACAACTTATGTTACAGAAGTTAGAAACATCGAAAAATCGAAGGTTATTAACGAATTATTCGAAAAATACAAACAAGCGCCTGATGGCAAAGTATATTCGTTGCAAGAGTTCTTTTTGCTGAAACAAAATTTCATAAAGACATTAAAAACAGAGCAATGAATTAAAAATTCCTATGTTTGAAACCGGCAAAGAGGGATAAGTAGCAAAGAAATAAGCGATATCATTTTAGTTAACTTTGTATTTGAAAGAATAACAGAGTATAAAGATCAACAATATAGCTTATGAAACGAGTCAAATTAACGAATTAGATTTCAAAGGACAATCTATTATGTAGGCATAGATGTCCATTTGAAGAGTTGGCCGGTAGCCGTGTTATCCCCCGGTTTACGAGGTGGGTTTCTGTGGATTTTAAATGGAAAAAACATTATGACACCTTCGGTAAACCAATATAATGGTTTGCTAAAAGCATTATATTGGTTTATTGAAGACTATATAATGGTTTACTGAAGGCATCATACTCTTTTTTTGATCGCGCTAACTGTTTTCTGCTTTTTGTTCTCTACTGCCTTACCTTAATGTAAATTAATCCTCACAATCGCACTGTCGGTTAATTCAATTTTCGATTTATGGTAACTCGGCGGTCCCCATGTGTCCTTTGGCGTTGTTGCCGAAACCGTATTTTTCGGTTGGTATACCAAAAATACCCGTATCCATACCGTTTTCGTTTAAATCGTGATAAACGGCCAGCGCATATTCCCCGGGCGGCATATCCAGCGTAAACCCTTCGAGGGCGTCTTTTACATCCGCCATTATTCCCCGGCAGGTTTTTTTCATGAATGTCGACTCGGAATTATAAATTCCAACCATCAATTTTCCTTTCGGATCTTCAAAACCGTCTACAATCACAGTCATTTTTTTCTGACCCGATACCGTCGCACTGAAAGCAACAAGCATTGCTGAAATAATAAATAAATGTTTCATAAAGCTTTTAATTGATTAATATTTGATTTACCTAATGTTATAAATACTCCAATATAAAAAAAACGGGCAGACGGAGTTGACAGCTCGCGCACAGCACTGCCGTCCGGGGTATATTCATACCCGTAAATGTTTTTCCTCCCCAAAACGTTTTGACAGCTTGCGTGAATAATGACGGAAGTTGTCGGAACGAACGAAAGGGAGAGGTCAAGCCTGCTCCTGTAAGGTGTTTTTCTTCCTGTTTGCAGTTCGATCTCGGCGTAATGAACGGCGCCGGCGTCAATATGAAAACTTGACCCAATCATGGTTTTAACGGATTTAACCCAATATTTAAACGTAGCGTTGAATGTATGGTTCGACAGGTAGGACGGCGTCCGGTAGTTTTTAATCTGCTCATTCAAAATATCGGCATCAACATATCCGTATGACAACCAGTAATCTGCGTATTTATATGTGTTTTTCCAAAAAACATTTATTCCTTTCACATATCCTTTCCCCCCATTAGCGATATTGCCGTAATAAAAATCCACCTTATCGAAAGTTGTTAAATGGCTATATTTTTTCCAATAAGCATCCATTTGAAATTTGGAGAGGATGTTGGCGTAAACATACGTGAGCGTTGCGCCGGCTGATTTGTTATAGCCAATCCGATTGGTAAATTTCAGGTATTTCTCGTTGGGTAACTGGTCGTATTTCCCCAGGGATAATGAAAAAATATTTCGTTCGGACATTTTATAACCTACATACATACGAGGAGAAATGGCCCATGTTTTCAGATAAGTTGAATATTCCCCACGAACTCCGAAATTCCAGTTAAATTTACCTCTCAGAACGGAAAATTCATCGTATACGGCTATTTGATTATTCCGGTACTTCAATAAATAGAGTGTATCCAGCATATAGGATTCGTTCAAGTCGGATAATACATTTTCTATCCCGACACTGTTCGTTATATTGTTAGTTTTAAAACTGTAAGCTATCTTTTGATGTGAATTGCCCCGGATATCCTTTACATAATCGTCAATAAGGGAGACGTCTGTTCCCGTAAATCGGTTGTGAGCAAAATTGAACCCGGCATACAGGCTTGACACGGTTGACAGGGGTATATCGGCAACTACACTTGCCAGAAAGTTATCCTCATGCAGATTATTTCTGATGTTTGCATTGGAAACATTATGATATGAATAAGCAACGCCTGATTGACTGTAAAATACATGAGATTTTATTTTAATCCTCTCACTTAATTGATTAACCATAAAAACGTCTGCGGCATATTGATTGAAGTATTTGTGCCATTTGTAACCATCCTTAACAATTTTGCCGTATGGAGTTAAATTCATGTATGACAGATTAGCCCTTATGGATGATTTTTTTTTAATCTTCTTTATAAGAGTAGATTCTACGGAGACCGAACTAATGTTTAGGTCGATTTTTTCGGTCATATTTTCTTTTTCAAGCGTATTTAATTGCAAAATTCCCGACAGTGCGTTCCCGAACTGTGCACCATAACCAGCCGATTGTAAAGAAACGCCATTAAACAAGTCGGGTGAAAACCGGCTTCTGACCGATACGTTTTTTTGTTCCAGCGAATAAGGATTAAAGAGCATCAGACCATCTACATAGATTTGCGTTTCATCCGTTGCGCCTCCCTGAATAATCAAACGGCCATTGTTATCATTCCGTTGCACGCCCGGCATGACGGTCATACTTCCCAATATATCTCCAAGCGCCTGTGGATTGGTGTATATATCGAATGGGTTCATTTTTATTATTTGGGCGGCATAGTTGCTAAAGCGGCTATATTTGGTAGACTGTACAGTTACTTCATTGATTGGTATCACATGATCGAACAATACGATCTCAATATTCTTTTCACCTTTGTATAATCGCACATTTTTTGTATTATATCCCACACAGGTAAAACTTACTAAAACACTTGATGAATCTACCGGGCAAACGATCCTGAAATATCCTTGAGTATCCGAAACGGTTGGATCCTGTTCCGATACACGAACAGAGACGTTCGGTATCGGCAGTCCATTGTTATCAAGTACCCGTCCATCAATAATAACCGTGGCATTAAGAACAATAGTACTAATAATAAAAAACGCACTGATAAAATATATTTTCATGTTTGTCATTTTAAAGGTAAAAATTGTTTTTTAAAACAATATCTTTTATTTTGTCTGTTTGAACTTCCAAAGACAGAAAATAGTTAGAATCGAATACATACTTTCTATCGGACAATTCAAAATATGTGTACCTGTTTTTGTCAAAAGTTTTTTTATCAACAAACACATTCTCATCCATCTGCTTTTTTTCGATCCACGTGTGCAAATACATAATACACTCCCAGGATGGAAAGTTTTCCCGTTTTAAGAAAGCGTCAAAATACTCAAACAGCATAAGCGAAAAGTCATCGGGTTTTATGGTTTCATGCATGAAGTCGAAATATCCATTTACTTTCATTACAACTTTTTGGATACTGCTTTCTGCAATCACATTAATAACAGGCGCTTTCAAGGTGGCTGCCAAAGAATATATTCCCTGTCTTATATGAATATTCACGCCATGCAGTTTGATTTTCAAAAGATTTGTATTATTATTATTTTTTTTATCAGATCCCAAATTACCATCCGGGAAGATTAGCAAGATTTGTTTCCTTTGATGACTTTTTGCAGTGAAAAGTTCGTACAGTTTCAGCAAAGATAACGAATCTTCAACATTGACAAATGTGGTGCTGGCATTTATTCCAAACAACTGTTCGCATATAGCAATGAACAAATCCGTCTTCTCTTTGTTTGCTTTTATTATGCTGGAGGTTGCGACTAAGTGAACATCACAGTTCTTCAAGAGAAAATAGGGTAATAGAAGTTTATAGGCTGAATAGTGAAAACTGTTAATAATTAAAACTCTGTCTTTATCTTCTAGTGCTTTCCGGTAATATTCTTCCGTATCATCCGAAGCAAATTCAACCTTTATATCATGAATGAGAGGCAACGTATTTAATTGCAAATTGACCGCTCTTCGTATTAAAACCAAGTCTTCATACAATTTGTAATCATCATTCAGAGTTGAACCTACACCAAAATTATAAAGGCATCCTCTAAACACGGCAAAAGAGAAAGACTGTTTATATGCAGATGGTATATCTTTCTTTGAAATAGCGTTTATTTTTTTGCGATAATACGCAATGTCATTGATAAACGTAAAATTATCTTTTTCATAATAGCCATTATTGCGAATTTCTTCCAGTATATAGTGCAAGTCCATAACGAATTTTTTTAACTAGGTACAAAATAAACAAGATAAAGGGAAACAGTAAAAATATGCTTCTGAATATGGCAATAATATTCCAGTTGCTTTCTTTCAACTGATAAAAGGTGTCCTCTAAATATTGAGATCTTTCGAATAAGAAATAAATCACATAGACCATTAATCCGAAGGAAACAAACGTTCTGAAGATAGCATAAAGCACAATACTAAATGGCTGTTTTTCGTTAAAATTCATCCGGATTGCATTGGATATAAGTTTAGTGGCCTTATTGTTCAAATTATCAACCTTTACAAGATCGGAATACAACCAGTATCCGTCGGTAAAAGAAAATGGAATAATATTAATCAATATAATTGCCAAATTGATCGTAATAAATAGCTGAATCATCTCATGGCCGTAATAGAAGTAACATGCGTATGAAATTACAACTGCTATCATTTGAAAATATATTCCTCCAAAGTTAACGAGAAGCCTATTTCTGAAATTAAAAGTAACCAATTCATCCATTTTGCTGTAAAAAATTGGGAATATCATATAGAAACCTGCGTAAATGTTCAGATTTTTCAAGCCGCGTTTATAAGCCATTGCAATGTGTCCGTATTCATGAATCATTATGACGACGCATAATATTACTAAATAGTCTATCAGACCTAAATTGTCATACAGCAGTTTAAATCCGCCATTAAACAAGTGGAAAGACACAGACAGAACGAATAAAACAGCTATTACAGCAAGTAAGCCCGTTTTTCCAAAGAACTGAAACAGTCTTCCGATAAAATTATTTACCACAGCAGGTATAAGAACAAACATCTTTGTTATTTTCCCGTTATTAGGTTGTTTCTTTGCTAAAACGGATAAAATTTTTTCAATCTCACTCTTATCAATACTGTAATCAGCGGCAATTTGATCAACCGGTTTTCCATCCTTGAAAGACCTCAGGATGTTGAAAGTATTTTTATTTACCTTATAATATCTGCCTTCCGAAAATGCATAATATCCATTTTCTTTTATTTCTAATGTAAAAACTATATCATTAAAAATCATACCAATATATTTTATTTTAATTGTTTTTTTAAAGTCAGAGTGGATCGATGGATCCACCCTAACCGGAATGGAATCGTTATGCCTATACAAGGCACACATTGTCGATTTTACTAAGATTGTTTATCGATGTTGATCTCTATGAGCGCTGCTTCTAAGCGTTCTTCCATTGCTTCAATACTTAAGAATTTATCCATGATGATGAAGATTTTGAAGCCTACAGTTACTATGGGTCCTTGGCACCACCCGTTTTTCTTTAGTTGTTTCTCTAATTTCTCCTGATGCAATCGTCGATTTCACTAAGCTTCTTTTTTAGTAATATTGATCTCTATGAGCGCTGCTTCTAAACGCTCTTCCATTACTTCAATACTTAAGAACTTATCCATGATGATGAAGATTTTGAAGCCTACAGTTACTATGGGTCCTTGGCACCACCCGTTTTTCTTTAGCTATTCCTCTAATTTCTCCTGATGCGATCGTATTGTTATCGGTATCCGTAGCTCTTACTTTGAACGTGGAAACGTTTTGCAACACATCTATCATCTTAGCGTACAGTAATATATCTTTATTTGGATAACATTTATTTCGGAACTTGACTTTAATTTCGTACATCAAATGCTCAAAATGACTGTCATTATTTGTGTTGTCTCTGGTTGAATAACTACCGCATAATATACACGATTGTGATAACGCTTCAATCAAAATTACTCCAGGTACCAATGGCTCACCGGGGAAGTGCCCCTTGAAGAAATATTCATCAGGAGTAAATCTTTTATAGGCAATAAGAATGCTGGTATTTTTGTTAAATTCTTTCACTCCATCAATGAACATAAATGGTTCCTTTTGCGGGAGTATCTCTTTAAAGTCGTTATATACCATAGTCAGCATCTTATTTTTAATCCACCTATACTTCCTATTTTATCATAAATGATATAACTGATATTTGTCATTTCATTATTAGTCTCCAACTTCATTTCCTGTAAAAATACAGGCAAATAAGAGCATTGTTCCCGATTTGATAATTGGCTGTCTACAGCATTCATGAGACTTTCGGCATTATTATTACCATCAAAAATAAACCGTGTATGCTCCTGTCCATCCAATAGGGATTGAAGATAAAATCCAATTTCGTCGTTTTCAATAAATCCATTCACAAAAATTTCTTCAACTTCACAAATACGCTCTAACTCAGGTATTTTACTCATCAAAATAGCAGTGGCAAATTCACTCTTCATAAACGATTTCGGACTTTCAATTTGTCGTGAACCACCTTGATTGAGATTTGCCGAAAGAATAATACAATAATCTATCTCCTCCGCTTTCAAACAATCATTCGCAATTTTCATGGCGCTAATCAGACTCGTTCTTCCAGAACTGACAGTAAGATTCAAATTCTGTATTTTATGCTTTATGGCTAGCCATCCGGCACAAGAATTACAAACAGTAAACGGTGCTTTTATTGGATTAACCATTGATACCCCATATTTTAAGATTTCATTTTCAAAATCTATATTTGAATCCAGATTAGCATATTCATACGCACTAATTAAGCCAATTCTACTAACATTTCTGTACAGATTATTCTTTTCAATTATTTCACTTACAACTACATGAAAAATTTTGTATATGCGTGGAATCTGTCGGAAACCCCTTCCCTTCAAAGAACTTTGCCCATCAAGATTTTCTATAAAGACATCTTTCCGCAAAAAATCTGCTGTAATTCTACTGTCTCCGCTATTGGAGAACATGACTATATCATTAATAAAAGTTTTCATCAATTTCTATATTTACCAAAGATTACACAACTAATATTACCACCAAAAGCAAATGAATTGCTAAGTATGGTGTTTACTTCTTTATTCGCAGAATAGTTACACAAATTGAGGTCAAATTCGCATACATCATTGAATTTGTTAAAGGTTTTTGGAATAATGTTATATTCCAACGAAAGTACTGACAATACGGCTTCCAGTGCGCTGGCAGCTCCCATACAATGTCCCAGTGAAGCTTTTGCAGCAGAAATCGGTATATCCGATGCATAATTTCCAAAGACCTTTTTAATTGCATTTGCTTCCTGCAAGTCGTTAGTTTTCGTTCCTGTTGCATGAGGGCTTATGCAATCTATTGCGTCAGGGGTTAATTGGGCCGCGTCTATCGCATATTTCATTGCGTTTGCAGCCTCTGTTCCTTCAGGGTTAGGTGTCGTCAGATGGAATGCGTCACAAGATAATGTGCTTCCAAGTACTTCCGCCAAAATATTAGCGCCTCTGGCTTGAGCACTCTCCAAACTTTCCATTATAACGAATCCTGCCCCCTCGCCGACCGTTATACCGTCCCGCTGCGTCATAAAAGGAGTAGCCGTCCTTTTAGACAGTATACCCAAAGAGCTAAAAATAGCATAACATGTTTCGTTGAAAATGTCAACACCTCCGGCAATAACTATATCTGTAACACCCGATTTGATTTGTTTTTCCGCCAATGATATAGCAACGTTTCCACCGGAACAGGCGACAGGTAACAGTAAATTTTCACCGCCAATACCTAATTGATTGGAAACAGTTCGCAGCATAGATAACGGATATGAGTTCCTCTCAACGCTTACATCCTGTTTGTCAATAAAATCATGGTCGTTAAAAAGGTAATTCTTCGATGAACCTACATAAAGACACGTTTTTTTTAGCAATTTTCGATTGTTCAGAAGTCCGGATTCTTCTAACGCTTCCATTACACCTAGCAAAATATAGTTTGTGAGTGTTTTATCCGGAGAAATATTACGTTTGTCACATTCAATTTGCCAGTCATTCGACACGAGCGATACGAAATGCAGTTCATTATATTTATTAACAAGATACTCTGGTAAAGTGAAATTAGTAACATTTTCATTTATATTATGATATAATTTCATCGGGTTACATCCTATGGGAGAAACAGCCCCTAATCCGGTAATGACAATTCTTTTTTCCATACATATCTATATTTAAAGTGTAGTACCTCCATCAACAACAATTACCTGCCCTGTTATATAGGAACTCTCAGGAGAAATTAGGAAGCGAACGACATTAGCTACTTCATAGGCTTCTCCTATTCTTTTTAATGGAATATTCCTTTTCATTTTCAGCAGAACATCATTGGGAATAGTATTCAACATGTCAGTTTGTATCAATCCCGGTGCTACACAATTTACCCGTAAACCTAATCGCGCATATTCAGCAGCCAAGTTTTTAGCAAATGAAATAAGTCCCGCTTTACTGACAGAATAGTTGACTTGCCCAATCTTACCGATCAAACCGGATATCGAACTCATAATAACTATTGAACCTTTGTTTACAGACAATTCATTGATCAATGCTTTGCATACATGAAAGCAACCCATAAAATTGACTTTAAATACGTTGATAAAATCTTGTTCCGTCATATTAAAAAAGAGTTTGTCGTCAGTTACACCTGCATTATAAATCAAACCTTTCACAACCGCCCCTTTCTCCAATAAGTCATTAACAAAACATTCAATGTTTTCTTTGGAACACACATTAAGTTGATAGGGTATAATAGTGGTAGGAAAATCCTTATAATTCGACGGAGGTCTATTATTGTATGTATACACAATGTTATAACCACTATTAGATAACGTTCTGATAATATGATCTCCGATCGTACCGGAACCACCCACAAGTAATATGACTTCAATCCCCTTCATTTTTTAACTTCGAATAGATTGTTTCATATACTTTTGAAAGAGTATTAATTTTTTCCCACTCGGGAGCTGATATGATCACTCCAAATTCTCGTTGTATCTGAATGGAGAGTTCCAGAAAACACATGGAGTCAAATTCAAGGTCGTTAATTAATTCCAAACTCTCATCAAATTCCGAACTTTCTGATTCAATAATTTCCATTACAATACAATTGACCTCCTTCTTAATTTCTTCTAAATCTATTTTTTCCATAAAAAACAATTTGTTAAATAATAATGATTAAAATTATACTGCAAAAGTATGACTGTAAAGTCTTAAAAAACCGGACTACATTTTTTTTAGTTGAAATATTTCTATTTTTTACAGACGAAAAACGTCTTATCATTAGTAAATTTTACATTCTTCATTGGAGAAAAAGTTGAATTATCTAACATATTATTCCTTTCGATAAAACCATATTTTCCATCTTTATTGTGTTTTAATTATTATTCATATAAATATAAATCATTAAATTTATCATCATCCAATATAAAATCATCCGAATTATCATTTTCCGAATATACCTTTCCGTCATCATCATTTTTTCCATACGTATTATATAGCATGGAAGACGACAGTCGTTCTTTTTCAAATCCCAGATAAAATTTCGGTACATATTCATATATGTATGAATTATGGCTTTTACTGTACTGAATAGGTGCCTGCATTTCATAACGAAGAAAAGAAATGAACTCAAACAGGCTGCTGCGCGACATTTCCAGTCGCGCAGCCAGTTGCACCGGCGAACCGGTGGCATGTCTGCGAATCAGGCTATCCAGCCTGTCCAATTTAACTAAATCTACTAATCGTCTCATGATATTTTATGATTATGTTTCCAGTTTAATGCTGTTAAAACGCTCTTTTACTATTTGTTTGGATATAACAATGGCTTCGCGTACATCCATTTTGGGTGACAGTTGCAGATACCGGATTGCTGATTCTAGGCGTTCCTGTATGCTGCCTTTCACTTCGTAAACAGGAAGAGCCAATTCCATATATGTATTTCGCAGGAGCCGGTCACACATGCTTCTGAAACGTTCGTTTACAGGGCGGTGTCCGTCAGCCGTCAACGGAAATTCTATCGGCAGATGTATAAACAGATCATATTGATTCAGACGTTGTCTGACCATTACCCCATAAACTTCCATGGTTTCCCTGAAAGTCTTCCACTGCGCCGGAGCGGTATGTTTTTTCCACAAGGCTACAATCTGTCTTTCGCTGGGGTTCATTCCGTATTTTACCCTGGGCGCACAATAGGCCCATTCCTGCATGAAAGAACCATCCGAAACATATTCACCTGAATGTTTCGTTTCTTCCTCAATTCTCTCCTGCAAACGTGTAAAAATCAATTCTACAATTTCTCCCGGATTACATTCTTCCAGTCTTTTTCCAGGAAAAACAACCGGTAATATTTCACGCATTGTCCGGGCGTGAATCATCTCAATCCCTGTCAGGAGGGACAGGGCTATAGTGCTGGTCGTTTTTCCCGTCGAATAGGAACCTGAAACTGCAATTTTCATAGTTTACGTATTAGAAGTGTTTTTTCCGCCTGATAAATACCTCTTTCAATGGAATACATTGCTTTCAGATTCAAATCTGCAAGCGCCTGCATAAGCGTACCGGCAATGTTGTTTGCCTGATACTGCCTATATGGCATACCGTATTTTCCGTATAACCGGATGTAAAGTTCATTTGCCTGTGTATCTTTTCCGTTGTACAGGTGGATGATTGCATCGTACTGTTTGACGGCGTATGACATGCAAACATGTTCCAGTCCCTGTACGATGTTTTCTCTTTCGCGCCGCACTCCGGGATTTTCTTCCATACCATCAACCGACTGCATATATACCAATTCACTGAAAACGGCTCCCTTGGAAATGAAACGGTCATGTCTTGTTTCCGTTTCCGTTCTTTCGATAAATGAAGATGCCGCTATGAGAAACATGTTTTTCCAGGCTGTTTTTTCTCCCGTTCCGGTAATATCGTAAAGCTGAAACCATTCATACATGGTTCTGTTCTGCATGAAAGGTGTTTTCGTAATATACGACAGGGAGAGCGCAATAAGTGCTTTGTTTGAACCGGGCGTTCCTGTGACCGCTATTTTCATGATTATTGTATTTGATGTGTCATATTAAACGTTGCTTCTATATTTCCCATACACATGGCTATATCCGCAACGCGCCATATTTGTCCCTTGAGCGGGATTTTTTTGAACGTCTCACAGCGGATGTGTTCGGTCAGATTGTCCGGAGGCAGTGGCGAGGGATACCGAATGTCAAGGCTTCGAAGCCACATGTTGCCGGAATCTTCTCGTCGCATATTGTCCAGATTGTAGAGCAGAGCCTGTATCAACTGCCCGGATACCAAAATGAAGCTGGCAATATCCATAGTCGGATAATAAGCGCTACCGATGCCATTGAATTTATTCATGGCAGGCTGTAGCAAGATATCGCCACTGGCTTCATATCCGACAGGATTGATTTGCACATTGTGAACGTCATGATTTATTTCCCTGTATCCGTTGTAATGGAAATTTTTGTGCAGCCCGCAGAGATAATCAGCAAAGTTAAAATACGGATCAACGGTCTGGACGTGTTTCAGGGGATGGGCGATGATAACATACATGAGCATATGCCCGATTACGATTTTAAAAGCGCTTTGCCGGTCGTCTTCATTTTGCTTCCGTATGTGAAATGGCTGTATGCTTTCTCTGTTTATTTCAGGCATGGATTTTAATCTCACCTGTTTTACCCAGGATACGGCAATGTCCCGGCTCCCGAATCCCATGGACAACCGCAGGTACAGCTCTGTCAGTAATATGGAGATCGATACATACTCCGTCGTTCCCAAATGAGGCATTTGCCGGTCATCTTTTTTCGATGACCATTTTTTTGAAAAATCCACACATACGTTCCCATTCAGTACGCTGTCCGAAAAGGCGATGTTTGCAAAAGAAAAGCGGACGTTGCGAAAACCGTTTGAACAGTATCTGTCCTTTTTTGGTCCCAATATGTTTTCTATCCGGGTTGCCGTACTGATGTTTTCCTGTATTGCTGCCATTTATTTTTTGTTTTTGAATTAACATTTCTGCAAAAGTACGTTCTCAAAAACATGTCTTAAAATTGATTTTTGAACGTTAAAATCACGAAAATTGCAAAAACTCATTATTTTTCAAAAAATTATTTGGCAAGACTGAGAAATATTTGCGATTTTTACGAAAATATTGCAGAATGTTTTCTTTATGTTAGCGAAAAGTGCAGAAAAAAAGCGAAGTGAAATGGAAAACCAATTAAAAAAAACAGGGCTTCAGGAGCAACTGTTTGCGCAGATAAGAAAAAATCTGCCTGAGCATTATTCGTTAGTCGATTTGATAGCAGAAATACTGTCTGTCAGTACGGATGCCGCATACCGGCGCATCAGGGGAGCCAAGATACTGGATATTGACGAAATCGTATTATTGTGTTCACACTTTAATCTGTCCTTTGACCGGCTTTTTCGCATCGACACGAATCAATTGCAGTGTTCCTATTCCCCGCTGAACCTGACCGATAGTCGGACTTATCTGGGGTACATGCAAAAACAGTGCAAAAATGTATCGCAACTAAAATCGTTACCCGGCTGCGAAATTATTTTTTCGGCCACAGACGTTCCTTTCTATCACTTTTTGCCGTTTAGGGAACTTACCTTTTTCAAACTGTACGCATGGGATCAGAGTACCTACCATACGCAGGATTCTTTCACGATGTTTCTCGACAGGATGGTATCTGCCGACCTGCTGGAATGTTACAGTCAGACAGTCGATAGCTACCGGCAGATCCCTTCTATAGAAATATGGACACAAAATACGGTTGACTATACATTAATCCTGATCGAATATTTTTACGATATGGGGCATTTTGCCAGCCGGGAAATCCCGCTGCTGCTTTGCGAACAGTTTTTGGGACTGATAAACACCATCGACGGTTGGACGGAACAGGGAATAAAGAATCGTGAAACGCATACCGCGTTTAACCTGTATCTGAGTAATTTTTTCCTTGAAAGTTCCCTGATTCTTCTAAAACATGATTTTGCCATGCTGTGTACCCTTAAACTTTTTACTATAAACAGCCTGAATATCACCGACCAAGCCTTTTGCCGGGAGACACGTCAATGGCTGGAGAGCCTGATTCGGCGGAGTCTTCTGATCTGCGGGGCTTCCGAAAGGGACAGGTATCTGTTTTTCAACGGGCAAAGGCAGAAAATAAGGTTTCTCATAGATAAAATATGTCGCGAGAAGTGAAAGAGCCGCTATCGAACCGTTCTTATGCGGATTGTATGCAGCATCATGAGGAAAGGTACGCCCTGTTACTTTCCCGTGCAAACCGGGTATCGGGCGTGGTTAAATAAGGAAATATAGCAAGCTATGAGGATCCTGAGATACCGGTTGTGTGACCATATCATTATAAGTACCGACGGTTATTTCAGTTACGCAGACGAGGGGCGTATTTAGTCCCTCTTTTACTTTCGGAAGAATATAATATGCATATATACAGATGATTGTTTTATGTAAAACAGTTTTTTAACAGTTGTGAACCAAAAAAATGCCTGTACAGACAAAAAAAGCAAGAATTCCTTTGATATGATAATAACTGTTTTGTTTTTAAATATTTGTTGTACAAAAGTCTGTGTTTCTGAATAGTCAGTAACCCGGTGCACGCTCATAGCCCCACTTGCTGCTTATGGCACTGAAAGTAAAGACGCCCACGAAAAAAGCTTTCCCGACCGTAGCGGCATTGGTAAGGATTCACCTGATAAGTCATCCTGATTTATTCTGGATAATAGGAAATTGCAGGCACACCTATACCAGGAAGATAAAAAGCCGGAGCAAAAGTCCTGGAATACAGCTATCTTTCTTCTAAAAACAGGAGGGGAAGGTATCAACGCCGTAAGGCTGTTATGGAACGTATTATCCCTCTGTCTACAGGAAATTAATCGTTATTGGCAACAACTTTACCATAATACAGGCTGCTCCAATAACCCGGGCCTGTTTTGTATGCATCTACACTTGCAGCAGGTACTTTAATTACCAGAGAAGAGTAACTGTTTGTCGATAATGGGGTTTCCCCTAAAGTCGGCGGTATGGTGGGGCGCATTATGAAAGTTTGTATTCCTGACTGGCTGAATGCCGAGTTGCCGATATAATCCACTTTTGCAGGGATTTCGATAGACGTCAGTTTTTTACACCCGACGAACGCAGAATAGCTGATAGAGGTTAAATTGGCAGGCAAGACTGTGGAGGTAAGAACAGCGCATCCACTGAATGTACTTTCGTTTATGACGGTAATTTTGTCAGGAACGGTAATCGAAGTCAGAACGGCACAATCCAAAAATGCACCGGCGCCAATGGATGTCAGTCCGGATGGTAATGATAGAGATGTGATAGAATGGCAATTGCGAAAAGCATGTCTGTCTATTGTTTTAAGGCTTTGCGGCAGCGTTACGAATTCAAGCGAATAACAATCCCAGAATGCACTTGAACTAATGATTTCAACTCCCTCGTTGATAACAGCCGAGGTTAAATCATAACAGACATAGAAGGCTGAAGAGCCAACATTAGATACGGACCCGGGAATAGTTATGGAAGTCAATCCGCTATTTTGAAATGACGACTGTCCAAGTATTTTTAGCCCTTCAGGTAAAGATACAGATGTTAAATTATTGCATTCATGGAACGCTTCATCGTGGATTTCTGTTAGTCCATCGGGCAGAATTACATAACGAAGATTTTTGCATTTATAGAATACCCACTTACCTATTGTTTTCAAGCCTTTAGGCAAAGTTGTCGCGACAAGATTATTGCATCCGAGGAAAGCGCCGTATGTTATTACTTTCCATTCTAAGAAACCTACCTCAATTCTTTCCTCATATCCATCCGGAATATCTATCGCCGTACAATTTATCAAGTTCAAATCAACATATTTTGTTGGGTTAGTTGTACCGATTGTAGCTCCCAGGCCCAACCAATTTGCCTCCGCATCGAGGTTTACATTTTTGAGTCCCACTTTGTACGGAGCATCAACCGTGTTGGCTGGCTGATTCGATAGCCACAAACTCAAAGCGGAAATAGAGGTGAACATCTGATAACCGACGGGGCCGTCTCCGTTATCGTCTCCCGTAGTCCACTTGGCATACAACGTAAAATCAGCAGTAAGGTTGCTCACATCATAAGGGAAATTGATTTTGTTGGTCAATGCCGATTCCTTATACCATCCTTCGAACGCATATCCGCTTCTGAC
>JAISYZ010000070.1 GCA_031269545.1 Prevotellaceae bacterium | reverse complement strand
AAATTATTATGAAGAAATTTTTAATTTTTTTAATCATCTGTTCATTTGTAAGCGTTTCGGCATTTGCCCAGACAAAAACAGTAACAGGTACAATCATCGGTAGCGATGATAATCTCGGGATTCCCGCGTCTGTACAGATAAAGGGAACTACTAAAGGCGCTTCAGCCAACATTGACGGTAATTATTCTATTGCAGTTGACAAAGGTCAAACTTTGGTTATTTCGGCAATAGGATACACTGCACAGGAAATTGTGGTTGGAGATGCTAATGTGATAAATGTTACACTGCAAGCAGAAGCCTCTCTGCTTAGCGAAGCAGTTGTAACGGCTTTGGGTATTCGCCGCGAAAAGAAAGCGTTGGGATATGCTGTACAGGATATAAAAGGAGAATCTTTAATTGAAAATCGTACGGCGAATGTTATAACTTCTCTTGCTGGAAAAGTTGCAGGTATGAATATCACGACAACATCTGTTCCCGGCGGATCAAATCGTATTGTTATTCGCGGCAACAGTTCTATCAATGGAAATAATATGCCCTTAATCGTTATCGATGGCGTTCCGTTCGACAATTTTCAAGGAGTAGATGGAACGGAAGCGGTATCGTGGGGAGCAGGATTTACCGACTGGGGAGATGGATTGTCGATGCTGAATGCGGATGATATTGAATCTGTGTCAACATTGAAAGGTCCATCGGCAGCCGCTCTTTACGGTACTCGTGGCGCTAATGGCGTCTTGCTTGTTACAACTAAAAAAGGAAAAGCAGGCGATAAGGCAACAGTAACGTACAATACAAACTTGACGTTTGAAAGTGTGATGATTCAGCCCGAATTTCAAAACGAATACGGACAGGGAACAGGTGGCATTTACGTAAACACTTCTCGCAATTCGTGGGGACCGGCTATGGGAACCTCAGTTACCGACTGGACAGGACAAACACGTCCTCTTGTCGCAAAAAATAATAACTATTCCGACTTTATGGATACAGGAATTGCTTGGACAAATTCTTTTGATATTTCTCATGCAAAAGATAAAATGAACTATCGCATTGGAGTTTCGCACTCTATTAGAAATGGAGTTATTCCTAACAATAAGTTTAAAAACACCAATGTAACTGCGCGTATCGGTTCCGAAATTCTTCCGAAACTGACTTTGGATGCAAAAATTACATATACAAATCAAAAAGGACAAAATCGTCCCGAATTTTCAGCATCCGGTTTTAATCCCATATTTCCGTTGATTTATACTCCGCGCAGTATAGATTTACACGAGTTGAAAACATTGTTTAATGAAGCCGGAAATATTACCGACTGGTATCCATGGGCAACAAACATGCCGCCGTTGACCGTTGTAAATAATCCTTATGCAATAGCAAATTTAACAGGAAATTCGGATAAAACAAACCGTGTTACAGGTTATGCATCTTTGAAATATGATTTTACCGACTGGCTGAATTTAACCGCACGTTACGGTATTGATACTTACGACAAAAACATGTATAAATGGTATCGTCATAATCTGGTATCTTCGGCAACTTATGTGAATGGACGTTTTCATGCATATACACAAAATTTCACTGAAGCGAATGCAGACTTCCTGTTATTGGCGCATAAAAACAATATATTTGATTCAAAATTCTCGGTTGAAGCAAGTTTTGGCGGAAATATAATGCACCGAACATCACGTTCAACAACTCAAGATGCCATAGGATTAAATATTCCCGAATTGTATGCAATAAGCAATGCCATGCAGAGCGGATCATCAAACTATCAGTCGGCAAAAGAAATTCAGTCTGTTTATGGATTTGCCCGTTTGTCGTATGACGATTATTTATTTCTGGATGTAACCGCACGCAACGACTGGTCGTCAACTCTTCCGTCTGATGCATGGTCGTTTTTCTATCCATCGGTATCGTTAAGTTGGGTTGTTACCGACATGTTTAAAAAACTGGATATAAATACTCCGAAATGGTTGCAATATGCAAAATTACGCGTATCTTACGCCGAAGCTGGAAATGATACCGATCCGTATCTATTACAGGATATTCTCGGAACGGTTTCGAATATGATGGGCGGTATGGGAACGTATTTGCCAGCAACAAAACCTAATACGCATCTAAAACCCGAAATCAGTAAATCATGGGAACTTGGCGTTGAAGGAAGATTTTTTAACGGAAGACTTGGCTTTGATATTGCTTATTACAGTGCAAAAACATACGATCAGATTATAGCCTTGCCTGTTTCCATAACAACAGGATATTCCGCAAGAATGGTTAATGCCGGACGTATTGACAACAAAGGCTGGGAAATACAGTTGACAGGAACGCCTGTAAAAACAAAAGACTGGAACTGGAATTTGGGAGTCAACTTTGCAAAGAACAAATCGCGAGTTGCTGAACTGTCTGAAGGCTTTGATACTTATGTACTGGCTCAACCTATGGGACAGAACATAAAAGTAGTTGCAAAAGTAGGTGAACCTTATGGACAAATATATACAAACGATTTCAAATACGATGAAAACGGCAACAGACTTGTCGGAGATAATGGCAAATTCATTGTCGATGGAACTTTACGCAGCACAGGAAACATGAATCCCGACTGGACGGCAGGAATATCATCAAGCCTCACATGGAAAGATTTTTCATTCGGATTTTTAATTGATATTCGCAAAGGCGGCGACATATATCTGCAATCGATGATGCGCCTGCAATCAAACGGACAAACAAAGGAAACAGTTGCGGGACGTGCCGAATATTATGCAACAGGGAAAGGACTTATATCGAAGGGCGTAAATGTAAATACGGGACAACCCAATACTTTTGAATTAGACCCGACTGCATACTGGGGGCAATTCTACGGTAACATAGGAAATTATATTTATGATGCAACAAATGTTAGAGTACGGGAAGTAAGTCTGGGATACACATTCCCCAAAAAATGGTTCGAAAAAACTCCTGTCAACAGCATGAAATTAAGCATTGTCGGTAATAATCTTTTCTTTATTTATAATGCATTACCGGGATTCGATCCTGAATGTACCTATTCGACAGGAAATGCACAGGGAGTCGAAACTGCATCATTACCATCCACACGAACAATTGGATTTAACTTAAACATAGTATTTTAATCAATTAAAAAGATAATAAAATGAAAAATATATTAAAATCAATTTTAATAATTCTTGGACTTATGACACTTGCAAACTGTACGGATAATTTTGTAAGTTTAAATGTAAATCCTAACGGTCCAAGACCGGATGCTGCCGATCCTAAATTTCAGTTTCTTTATTCGGTAAGTCGTTCAAATTTATATGCAAACCAGTGGCAGGTCTGCGACCAAATGTCTGTATCCCATTTTTGCGAGTATTCGGCAAACGATGGACTGTCAGCTTCGGATTACAGCATAGATGCCCGTTACATTCAAGGTATTTGGGATTTAACATATATTGCTTTGGCAAACTTTAACGAAATTATTCGCAGATATGAAGATGACCCATCGCATGTAAACGTAGTAAACATGTCTAAAATATGGAAGTGCTGGCTGATGCTTCGTCTTACCGATTATTTGGGTGACATTCCCTATTCGGAAGCAGGAAATATCGAACAAACAAATCATCCGAGTTATGATTTGCAAAAAGACATATATTACAGCATGTTTGAAGAAGTGGCAAACGCCCAAACAAAATTTAATGCAAATGCAGATAAACTCGGTTCGTACGATTTAATATACGGCGGAGATCTTGATAAATGGAAAAAATTTGCAAACTCATTACGTTTGCGCATGGCTATGCGTATTGTAAAAGTTGATAATGCAAAAGCAAAAACCGAAGCTGCTGCAGCAATTGCAGCAGGCGTTATGACATCGCGGGACGATGATGCTTTAATCCGCATGGGATCTACTTCTGTTGAAACATCATCTCAAAATCCTATATATTATCACAGAGGCGCGGCTGTCATTCACATGTCAACGGCTTATTACAGAATAGTTGAAAATCTTGGAGGAATAGACTGGCCAGATGCTTCCGACCAGACAGAGAATCCTAACATTACCAGTCATATTTTAAATGCAGCAATTCATCCTGCAAAAGTTGACCCTCGCGCTCCTGTTCATTTTGAACCATCGGGTGTAACCGCAACAGTTACAACCGACACATTAGATAAAAACTGGGCAGGCACCGATCCGGGAAATGTTTCGTCGGCTGTAGGCGCTGCAATGGTAACAGGTCAGTATGTTAATGACTATGCAAAAATAGGAGAATGGTTTTATAAAAATCCCGACCGTGGAGTGCCTGTTCTCGAATACAGCGAAGTTTGCTTTTTGCAGGCTATTGCCATTGAAACAGGTATTTTGACTTCGGGAGATGCAGCGAATTTATACGAAGAAGGCATAAGAGCAAATATGCAAAAATTCGGCGTTTCGCCTGCTAAAATAACTGCATATCTCGATTCGGAAGATGCTAACTATTACGGAACAACCGTTAAGTACAGCCATACCGCAGGAACAGCAAATACGGCTCTGGATAAGATTATTACGCAAAAATGGATTGCTCATTTCGTTGAGGGATCGTTTGAAGCATGGGCTGATCATCGTTTGCATCATAAACCGACATTAATGCCATTTGCAAATGTAAGTTCAAGCGTATTTACGAGGACAGACGACGACAAGACAAACAATACTCCAAACGCCTATATTAAACGCGGATATTATCCCTCGTCAGAACAGGCAGTAAATGCTGAAAATTATAAAGCAGCGGTTGAACGTATGGGATCAAACGGCATACAAAACAATGTTTGGTGGGATGTTGACTGATTAAATAAAAAATAATTAATAACTTTGTAAAAAAAATCGAATTGCTCGACATAAAAAGTCGGGCAATTCTTTCAAAAAAATCAATATTTATGAAACAGTTTTCAAAAAGTATGGGTATAATATTATTATTTATTTTAATAATTTCAATATCCTGTAAAAAACAAAAAGTAAACGAAGACACAAAAGTGTGGGCATGGTTTTCGGGTTCGCTTGCATCTACTCAAACAGATTCTGCTTCGGACGAACAACTGGAGCATTATTTTGCCAAAGCAAAAGAAACAGGCATTGATGCGATAATTCTTGAAGTGCATGGAGGATATCCCAAAGCGGATTCTGCAGATACCGCCGATTTTGTCGATTACGAGGCAATAGACATTATCAATAAAACGTTGCCTTATGCGAAAAAATACGGAATAGAACTTCATGCCTGGATATGGACAACAAATCGCTGCGAAAAAAATCTGCGTGCCGCACATCCCGAATGGTATCAGGTGAATGCCGAAGGAAATTCGTGTCTGGATATAAAACTTTACAACCGCGAGCATTATCGCTGGCTCTGTCCATCGCGCCCCGAAGCGCTGGAATATTTAAAAAACAGAGTTGCAGAACTTGCTAAAATCGATGGAATAGCAGGCGTTCATCTCGATTTTATTCGTTATCCCGATGCGATATTGCCTTACGGACTGCACAAATCGCGAGGCGTTGTTCAAGACAAAGTATATCCTTTGTGGGATCATTGCTATTGCGATGTTTGTCGTGCAAATTTCAAAACACAAACGGGAATTGACCCAATGACATTGACCGACCCGACCGAAAATGCCGAATGGATGCAATATCGCTGGGATGCAATTACCAAATTGACAAACGCCCTTGCCGAAGAAATTCATCGTTACGGAAAAGTTGCAAGCGCTGCTGTGTTTGCTTCGCCAGCCGAATCGCGAAAACTCGTGCGTCAGGACTGGACGAGCTTTACCGAATTGGATATTATCTTTCCTATGATATATCACAAATTCTACGATGCTGAAGATGCATGGATTGAAACGGCAACTCGCGAAGGAGTCGAAGAAATGACAGCGAACAAGAGCAAGGGATATTTGTGTTCGGGGCTGTTTGTAGGGCATGTTCCTGCCGACAGAATTGACGAAATGATTACGTATGCAAAAAAGGGAGGCTCGAAAGGTATTTGTTTTTTCTCTCTCGAAGGAGTTAACAAAACTCCCAATTACTGGGAAAAACTGAAAGAATCAATCGCAAAATACAGGAAACAATAAATATACCCAATCAAATATATTCGGTTGACAAGAATTTGATTTAATCTGTTTTGATTTTGTATATGAACAATTATGTTGGAAATTGTTGTGGACTCGGTAGTTGTAATCAAAAATTACCGAGTTTTTATTATCCATATTTGCGAGTTACCCAGTCGAAAGGAAAGCAACCGAAGCGGAACAGTCATAAGTCATGACTGGCTATGCCGAACAGAGGCGAAAGTATGTTTTTACCCTTGGATGCACTTTCTCCGAACAGAGAAAGTATCTGTCCCTGACTGGACAATAAGCGTCATCATACCTAACAAGTTTTGAAAACCTGTTAGGGTTTGTTTTCAGCCATTTTAGAGAAACCATCCGGCAGACATTAAAATACTCACATATCCTTTCTCAAAAACGTATATACCTTTCACATAAATCGTATATACCTTTTCTCAAAAATGTATATACCTTTCACATAAAACGTATATACCTTTTTGATATGCGTTGACTGCAGTTTCTCGAATTGTAAAGAGGCTGTCTTAAAAGTTCGGTTTCGTCATTGCGAGGAGCGCAGCGACTAAGCAACCGAGTTTACGAGATCGACGCAACCAACCGAAGCGCAGCGGAGATCAACGGAGTTAATCCAGAAAAATAAACAATAAATAATATTCTGGATTGCTTCACCCTGCGGGTTCGCAATGACGAATAAGAAACAAAACCTAACAAGTTTTGAAAACCTGTTAGGTTTAAAATGCTTGTTTATTAAGTTTTGTGTCTGGAAAATTTACTTTTTAAGGATTTACTATTAAATTAGTGGGTTTTATAACGAAGTATTGCTTTTGAAAACACTACCTTAAATGCTTCTGTTTATATATTCCGAATAATCACGTATAATAGGTTTGTACGAATGTTCCATAATGGGCGAAGATATTACAAAATCTGCCGTAGAACGGTTACATGCTGTAGGAATATTGTATAAACTTGAAATACGTAACAATGCTTTTACGTCAACGTCGTGCGGTTGCGGCTGCATCGGATCCCAGAGAAAAATGAGAACATCAATTTTACCTTCGACTATCAGCGAGCCTAACTGCTGGTCGCCTCCGAGAGGACCCGATTTCAGTTTCAGCATTTTTATGCTTGCAAATTCATCGGCGTTAAGCCGTTTTTGCAAACATTCTTCAATCAAACGACCGGTAGTGCCGGTACAAACCAGATTGTGCTTTATAAGCGTTTTGTGATTAAAATCAACCCATTCGATAATATCTTTTTTTCTGTTATCGTGAGCAACGAGCGCTATTGTTTTTTTCTCTTTCATATTGATATTTTTATTGTGCAAATTTAAAAATAATTTTTGAAATGAGCATGTTTTCATCATCTTTTTCAAATTCCATGCAATTGCTGTCGTTACTCCGTTTATATCGGGTGAGATATAAAAACCGCAAAAGACAGCAATAATACAATCTCCCTTCGCATGGCATACTGCGGCTGGATACATTTGCCTCATTGGTGTATCTGCTTGTCGGAATTGTTTTTATTGCGCCCAATCCTGTTACTTTGCCAACATCACATATTGAAAAGTAACTCCAAAAATCAGGGACTCTATATGGCGAGAAAAGATGAATATTATTCGGAGGATACCAACTTATACCTACTCCATCGCAATCTGCTCCCGTTGATTCTGTAAGATTAGCAGACATCGTTCCTTCAGTATCAGGAACGGAATTTTTTGAATCGTCATCTGTGCTGCAAGCAAGCGCAGCAACCATGAAAATTGCCATAAAGGCTGTTTTGTTGTTAAAATCAGATGAAAATGAGGTGTTTTTTTATCATAATCTCTTATTTTTGTTTGGTCAGTGAGCCTGCCGAACTGTCAATTTTCAACTGTTCCGCGCTAATCAGCGGCTGTTTTTCAAGTTTCTGCAATAACTTCAATTCTTTGGAGTTTCAATCATTAAATATTTAAAAAATCATATATTTTTTTCTATAATCTGTAATTGTTTCTTAATTTTGCAGTCTAAATTTGAACATAATTATGGACTGGTTTGAAAATTTATTGTGGAGTGATTCGATTTCACATACCGTTTTTATCTTTGCGACAGTGATTGCACTTGGATTTTTACTCGGTAAAATCAAAATTTTTGGAGTATCACTTGGAGTTACATTTGTTCTTTTTGTCGGTATTGCCGCAGGACATTTCGGATTTACCGTAAATTCAGAAATATTGGCATTTGTAAAGGATTTTGGGTTGATACTGTTTGTTTTTTTCATTGGTTTGCAGGTTGGACCGGGATTTTTCTCATCATTCAAACGTGATGGTTTGCAAATGAATTTGCTGACCTGCGCAACTGTATTGATGAATATCGTTGTTGTACTTGCAATATACTGTCTGGCGGGAAATATATCAATGCCAACGATGGTAGGTATTCTTTCGGGAGCAGTTACCAATACTCCCGGACTTGGCGCTGCGCAATCGACTCTCGAGCAGGCTGGTCATACCGATGACACTATTGCTGTTGGTTACGCCATTGCCTATCCTCTCGGAGTTATCGGAATAATTGTATCATTGCTTGCCATGAAATATTTTTTCAAAATTAAACTCGACAGGGAACACGAAACTTTACAAAACAGCAAAAATTACGATATTCAACAGCCAAGATTATTGACGCTCGAAGTTAATAATCCTGCCATCTTCGGCAAATCCATCGTTGAAATAGCAAAACTTTTCGATAAAAAATTCATCATATCAAGAATTTTCACCGATGGCAAATTACAGTTTCCCAGATCGGAAAGCATTTTACAGCAAGGCGACAAAATATTGCTCGTTATTTCAGGTTCGGATGTAGATTTGGTAACGGCTTTTATAGGTCGAAAAACAGAAAGTATTGACTGGGATGCACTGTCGGGCGAAAATTTTGAAATGCGTAAAATCATAATTACACGTTCAAACATCAATGGAAAACATCTCGAAAGTTTACGTTTGCGAACTGTTTACGGAGTGAATGTTACACGAGTGATTCGCGCCGAAATGACATTGCTCGCCAATCCTGATCTCGCTTTACGCATTGGCGATACTCTTGTCGTTGTGGGCAATTCGCAATCAATAGACAATGTTGCAAAATTTTTGGGAAATTCACAAAAAAAACTCAATACTCCCAATATCGTTACCATATTTACGGGAATAATGCTGGGAATTTTATTAGGCTCTGTTCCTATAAGGTTTCCGGGAATACCAATGCCTGTAAAACTCGGACTTGCCGGAGGCTCGCTTATCATTGCAATTCTTATCGGCAGGTTCGGGCATAACATAAAAATGGTTGCATATACATCGCAAAGTGCAAATCTGATGTTGCGCGAAATTGGCATTACGCTTTTCCTGTCGAGCGTAGGAATAGGCGCAGGCAAAGATTTTGTTGAAACTATCATATCGGGTGCAGGCTTGCAATGGATGTTATGGGGTGTACTCATTACAGTAATTCCTGCAATTATAACAATAACGATTGCTCGTGCGGGATTAAAAATGAATTATTTTTCGCTTATGGGAATTGTCGGAGGAAGTTATACAAATCCTCCCGCTCTTGCATATTCAAGCAATATTGCAGGCAACGATTCTCCTGCTGTTGCTTATTCGACGGTTTATCCGCTTGCAATGTTTTTGCGAGTGCTTACAGCGCAGTTGCTGATAATGATTTTTGTATGACAAACGCTTGGTAATATTATAATTTTCATGTACCTTTGCGCTTTGAAATTTAAAGATAGAAGAATATGTATAAAACAGTGAAGAGATTAAAAGTTCTTTTTTTTATTGCGGTTATCACTTTTATGTCATGCGGGAAGGAAGTGATACAGACCGACGACGACCATCCTGCAACAGGCAGTGATGAAATTGTGTATAAGCATATCCTGAAAGTCGGGCAGGATAAAGAGTTTAAGACAGTCAGGGAAGCCTCGCTTGCGGCTAAAGACAGTACGCTGATAGAAGTTGATGCAGGCACATACCTGGGTGATGTTACTATATGGAAACAGAATGAGTTATATATACGCGCCGTTGGTGGTGAAGCCGTTTTGGACGCCGACGGAAAGCATTGGAACGGTAAAGGTATATGGGAAATCAACGGAGGAAACATCAAGGTAGAAGGATTTATTTTCAGGAATGTGTCGGTTCCCGACCATAACGGAGCAGGGATACGTTTCGTAAATGGCAGGTTAACAGTAGAAAATTGCAAGTTCCTGCACAGTGAATGTGGAATCTTGACGGCTAATGCCGGCGGAACTTTAATCGTCAGGAATACGGAATTTGGATATATGGGCTATGGCGACGGATATTCGCATAACATTTATGTCGGCAGGATTGACACTTTTTTGATGTCGGCTTCCTATTCGCACCATGCCAGGGAAGGACATTTAGTGAAATGTCGCGCTAAATTCAGCCGCATAACGAATAACAGGATTACAAATGAAAATGATGACAATGTATATAATTCAAGTTATGAACTTGATTTTCCCGATGGCGGAACGCACATCGTTACCGGAAATATTATCCAGCAATCTGTACTGAGTTCCAATACGGCGATTATCGCGTTTGCAGAAGAAAATAACAAGATATGGAATGAAAACGCCTTATATATGAGTTATAATACCATCCTGAACAGCAAAACGACAACCAATCCTCTGTTCATTCCATCATCCAAAACACCGGATAAAAGTATAGTGATGTTAAATAACTTATTATCGGAAAATATCGCAAATCCCGCAGAAAACGTATTGTCAATCGACAAAGGCAATCAGAAATACAAGAAAAGTGATTTGAATGAAAACTATATCCCGTCTGCACTGCTGTATGAATCTTTAAAAAATAAAACGGAACCGGACATAAACAATTATTTATCAAGCAAATTAAAAACGGGAGGTATAAGTTTAATCCCTGCGTTCGAATATGTTCATCCGTGTAAAACCGTTCTGTTAAAAAATCCTCCCGCCATAGCAGGAGCCATGCAGCAAAGTTTTTAGGCGCTTCAACCAAGTAATTTTTTTGTTGTAATTTTGCGCCCATCTAATTAGGCTGTATATTAGGATTTTGTTTAATTTAAAATATTGATTAATATGTGTTTACCGGAATGGATTCAGAAATACAAAGAACCGCGGACAGAGATCAAACATATAAAAAACGGTTTCTACAAGTACGAAGTTGCCTTTGTTTACAACAGGCAAAAGGAAAAAACATAACTCCTGTCCAAATACTCGCCTAAAGATATTATCGAATGCTCGAAAGCTATTTACAAAATGAAGATTAGAGGGCAATGGATTCAATCCGAAATTACAAAAAAAATGCAAAGGCTTTTCGCAAAAATCGATATAGACTACCTAACTTGAGCGGAGTTAGGG
>JAISYZ010000178.1 GCA_031269545.1 Prevotellaceae bacterium | reverse complement strand
AAATAGTTGGCTGCTACGGCGTTTTTTATTTCTTCTTCGAGAATGTTTTGGCGTTTCATATTCATTATTGTGGCTATTAAGCCAGTGCAAATATAATAAAAAACTGCAACATTGAACAAGCGATCAGCGAAATTTGTCGAAAAGCACGCCTGCTTTCTCAAAAAATCTCACCACCTTTTACTTAAAAGCTCACTACCTTTTATTCAAAAGCTTACTACCTTTTTCTCAAAAGCTCACTACCTTTTGGCTTTTTCTAAAATAAGGTTTATATCTGCCTTATGAAACTGTCCGACAACGCGCCATATTTATTGTGCCAGCACTATGCGCAAACTGAAACCGAACGATGTGTTTGTCGTTGCTATCGACGATATATAAGGTTCATTCAGTTGACGTTCAAAAAACAAACGAAGATTTACCTTATCGCCTATCGCATAATCTGCTGTTGCTGTGAACGAAACAACTTTGCGTCCATCGCCGATTTGACTGTATATATCGCTTTGATCGAGTTTGCGGATTATATTCAATTCTTCGCGATACGAAAAATCGCCTTTCAAACGCAAGGTTGTTGTTTGATTGCGTCCTGTAAGGCTTCCAAAATTGAATATCTGCGGAAGATTTTGAAACATATATCCTGCGCCCACAATATATTGCATTGTACGCGCTTCGGTAATCTGGTTGTTCGACAGGCTGAGCGATACTGTTCGCGTGCGGCTTATCTCAAAGTTTGTAAGCAGCATATTTTTGAAACTCAAATCAATTTTAAACAGCGGACTCATCGTTTCGCGTATCGAAACATTTGTCATTTCGCGATATGGAATAAAATCGTTCAACACATTACGGACATAACTCAACCCGTCTATACTCTGGCTGTATAATTGATTGGACGAAAACGAATTTATAGAATATATTGAATTATAAGAGTGTGTAATTGTTGCACTTAACAAATATTTTCTCAGGCTGTTCAAACGCGCCAAACCTGTGTATTGAATATTCCAGTTGGGTAAAGGTATTTTTGTAAAATCAACGAATTTTGAATTTGAAATATTTGCATAAGACGACAGGAATGAATTTATTAAAACTTCCTGCGAAAATTCGCCATATCCATCGGGATAATCACCTGTTCCCGGATTGTAGATTTGCGATCTTCCCTGTCGATTGTTTGCAAGTTTCCATGCCGTTTCTTTACGTACAGACAGAAATTTTTCAAACGATTTTGATTTGTATTTGTTTTCTGCCGTAGGATTTTCAAATGCCGAACCGATTGATATAACCGAAATATTGAAATTTCCTGTTTCTGTTCCAAGTCCGCCGGCATCAACAACATTATAGCGTACATGGCTTATCATTTTATTTCGGCGTCCTGTAAGAGTTATATTAAAATCTTTGATTGGTTCTACTCTTGCAGTATAGCCAAAGCTTCGCGTTTGCGACATTAAATAAGGATTGAAGAAAGTTGTATCGGTTGTAAGCCAGTGATTTTGCCGAGCCATATCAACAAAATCAAGAGATTGGTCGCCTAATATGAATTTCCATCCGGGCGACAGATTTCCGTTGAAATTACTCATTCCCAAAAATTTTGATTCTCCTTTAAATCCGGGCAAAGTTGTCGCTCCCTGCTGTGTGTACGTGAAATTTACCGTCTTAACCGACATTAGCAGCCGGGCAAGAAGTTTTGCCGTATATGAAACAGGATTTTGAGGTTTGGGAACTTTTCCTGTTACTATAACTGTCGCATCTCTATATTCCTTATCGAACGAAACTGAAATATTGTTTTTGTCTATCACCTGAACATTTCCTCTTATTTCTTTTCCTTCGCTGTCGAAGGCTTTGACAGAAATATTCATTGTTCCCAATTTATGTTTGACTGTATGTTTTCGTTTTTCGAGAAATCTTATTTTTTTAGATTCGTAAGTTACAGTTGTAGTTTCGACTTTTGGACGCGTTCGTCCGTCAAATTCATCGTTTATCTGTTTCAAAAATTTCACTTTGTTGTACAAGCCTGTCATTGTAACTCCTGTGGTTAAATCTATTGTTTGCGTATTGCTGATTGTGTTTCCCGGATCATAATCTTCCATGCTTCGCATATTTGCAACCCATTCATAACCTGCTGCATATCTTATTTGAGGATTAATCCAGTTCAGGATGCTTATTTTATTTAACGGCACTTGCCATGTAAATTGCATCTCGTGGTCGTAATTAATATTTCGTCCGAAATTCCAGAAATTGCTCCACACCGAATCGCGCCAATGCCTGTAACTGTCGCGGTCGCGATCTTTGTCAACCATTCCTTCGGGTTCGTCAATTCGTGCAAGATTTGTAGCTCTGAAATCGACACGAAGATTTCTTGTTATGTCATATACAACCGAATAACGCCGTTCCCATGTAAAATCTTTTGAATATGTCGATGGTATTTCCATGTCGGGCGTTGATATATTTCTTGTTGTTATTTCATTATAATATCTGTTTATTTCGGAAGTAAAACTGAATTGATTGGGATAGGGATTTATTCCCAAATCGCGGAAAAATGCCAATGATTTCGGTTTTAATTTTTTGAATGGCTGCCAATATTTCGGCTGAACATTATAGGCATACGACAAAAGCGCATTATAAGTTTCCTGTAAGTTTCCGGATAAACGCGCATTTCGTCTGAACTGTTGCGTATATGCGTAACTCAGCGACAGGTTTGATATGTCAAAAACTTTTTGTCCTTCGTGTCCGGCTGGCGAGATACGAACATTGGACAGATTAAACGATTTTTGCTGCACATAAGTTTTTGCCATCATCGACAGCGAATCGCGCTCGCTTCCCGACAGAGCATCCAAGGCAGTTTTCAGTTTTACATCCTGATTGAACGGATTGTACAGCGGTGTTTCGTGATGCGAAGAATATCCGAAGAAAAACGGAATTCTTACTCCCCATTTTTCGGGGAAGAATTTTCCGAGTTCAAGATTTGTCATTATGCTGTATTCGTAAGTATCTTCGTGCGCTCTGTCGATATAACGCTGTTCTACGCTTCCAAATCCGTTTGTAATCATGCTTCCTACAAGAGTCAGCGAACCCAAATCGGCAAGTTGAGCAGTTGCGCGTGCCGTAGCAGCCCAGCCTCCTTCGTTTTCGTAGTCGGCAAGTCTAAATTCGTTTACCCAAACAACTGCCGATTTGTCAAGACCATCATCACTATTTCTTCCTGCTGTTTTTTTCGGATTTCGTACGCCAATCATAATTACTTTTACCGAACCTAAATTAGGATTTCCTACTATTTTTATTCGATTTTTACCGACAATCTTTTCGTAAGGAGTTGACATGGATCCTCCGTGCTGTTTTATCTGCTGGTTGCGTTCAAGTTTCAAATTTGTAAAATCTTCCAAAGCAATATCAAGCATGTTTTCTCTGGGCCAAACATCTAACCTGTCTCTTTCGCTGTTGTTGCTGTAGGTCGAACGATATGGAGTAAGGATAAGAGGAATTTCGTATTCATAATAGTTATTTCTGTAATCACTTCCTACTCTGATAAACAAATGTATATCATCATCTTTCAACGGATAGCCTTGAATTGCTTCGGCGTGGGCGTCCATTCTTATTCTGCGGAACTGACGGAAATCGAACAGCGAGTTTTTATATACTGCGCGTCCTTCGCCATCACCAAGATCAATAAGTTTAAATTCCATTGCCTGTTCGTTCATTTGTATTGATTGATAATTGTCGTAATTCAATTCGCGCTGAACGTCAGGAGGCATTACATAATTGATTGGCGTGCGGCTTGAATTTTCTTCGAGATTGACAACCGAAACGTCGAATGTTGCATTTGGTAGTTCGGGTTGCGCCAATCCTTCCTGTCCTTCTATCATCGAATAATTATATCTTCGCCATTCGCTGCGAACCAAATCAAACGAAGCAAATCGGAAATATGTGGGTTCTTTGAATCCACGAACAAAAAGCCGCATAAATCTTATTGATTTGAAATCGCTTATGTCGCCAACTTCTTTTTGATACTGGTTCAAAGGTATTTTGAACTGAAACCAGCGAACCGTTTTCGGAGCATCGCTGTTTTTGAAGTTTACAGTAACTTCGCGAACATCCGATATAAAGTTTTCGCCTACAATCATCGTTGCAGGATTTAATTTCAGTCGATACTGGAAATAATTTTCAGATTCGTTCATTGTATTATCGCGATTCAAGTCTTCTATGTCGGGATAGGTTGTTGCCATTCGGTTTTGTCCTCCCGTGATGTCGGTTGGTTGCGAATTTCCATCTGGTCCGTTGAAATCTCTGTAACGATCAAGTATGCTTGCTTCTTCTTCGTTAAACGATTCATCGAGATAATGACGGAAATTATCGCTCGATGGGTCGTTTGATATTTTTGTAAATGCAGCCGAATTTAACCATGAAAGATTGGACAAAAATGAATATTTGCTTTCAAAAAATTCTTTTTCGTCATCATTTATAAGTCCGTCAAAGCCAATATCCTGATAAGGACGCGCCTGTATGTTGTTGTCGAAAGTATAAACCAATGATTGAATTTTAGGAACGCGTCCCCATGCTGTTTCAACAACATTTGCAGGATCAAAAGGATATGGCTGTCCATGTTCAAAACTTTTCATTCCATCGCGAAGTATATCTTCCGAGATATTTCCCAAATTAAGATACAACTCGCCGCCAGATGAATTTTGATTATAGACGAAAGGATCCATAAGCCAAAATTCTATATGGTCGTAATTTGCGGTTTCAAAATCGGTAACTGTAAGCGAGCGCATTATTCCGCCCCAGCGTTTTTCGGGATTTGTAAATTTGCCTTCGGCGCTGACATTTGCTATATCATAGTTATATGGACCTCGCTCGTTGGGATAAAACGCCATGCTCAACGTTGATATGTATTCTGATGTTCCTGTTGTTATTTCCTTATTGGGATAAACTTCGGTAACAGGAATTTCGCGCACAAAGTGATTTTCGCGAAATTCGGGATTATTTCTTATGTATCCCGGCGTATAACTTGTGTTTCGCGTAAGATCTGTCGATATTGAATACCATGCCATTTTGGCTCTGTTTTTGCCGTAATCAATATCGTTGCTCAATTCGCCTTCGGGGAAAATGTCGGGTTGTTTTTGCGGCGTGCTTGCAAGCGCCCATGCATTGAAAGAACGTAAATCGAGCGTTGCCCGCGATGCTTCAAAATCGTCAATATATGAATTTTTGCTTGACTGTCCTGCAAGTAATTTTGCAAATTCGGCATCGATTGTCAAATATGATGATTCTCTTGTATTTAACAGAGGAATATTATCAACGAGTTTTGTTAAAAACGGCGCTTCTTTTCGATATGACAAGTTAAATCCTATCATCGCATTTGATATTGGATCTTCGCCATACGAAACTTTGCGTACCATTGGGCGTTCGCTCAGTCCGAGATATGTTGCTCCTATATTGAAATCTTTATCTATTTCATAATTTAAATGCAGTCCGTACATTGTTTTTTGCTGCAAACTGAACAGGCTGTTGTCTTCGAGCGAAACTTTCAATGTCATTCCCGATTGCAGATATGCGGAATTAATAATACTTACCGTTCCCATCGTATAATTTACAACATAATCGACATTTTCTACAAGTTTAACTCCGTTAACCGTTACTGTTACCGAACCTTCGGGAATATTGGATGCGCTAAGCATTATTTCGGACGAGCCTTCCGACTTGAACGAGCCTTTTATGCTGAATTTATTTTTTTCGGCAAGTTCGCGGGCTTTTACCAGTGTCGAATCGTATAATTCCTGAAATATGTATTTTGATGCTATTGCGTCATTGTTTATTTTTCCTTTAAGATAATTTCCAAAAGGTTCGAGTACGGGAAACATAATTCGTCCGCGCGATGACATAACCGTTACATCTTCAACAAAATCGAACATTCCATCGGGATATGCTTCCTGTGAAGAATTGATGTTGTCGAGATTCAAAACTCTGATAAGTTGAGTATTTTTTATTGTGCTTTCGGGTAAAAATGTCAAATCTGTTCCTGCTTCATCGTTTTGATAGTAAACATCAAGGTAAAATTCATCTTTTGAGAATGATATTGCCGAAACGGTATAAATATTTTTCATCATCAGTTTCCATGTTGGCAATGCAGGAGTCAGGTTTGTGCCTTTCAACAATTTTGCTACCAGCACGTTTGGCGATATTATTCCATCGGTCGAAAGTTCGCCGACTTTGTACGAAACGCCGTTTGCAGTATATTCGTAAGCAACGGCAAGAACTTCGTCGTTGTTGAGAGCGCTGTTCAGCGATATATAGCCGAGTTGTCGATTTAATATATAATCTGTTCCTTCTACAAGTTTGCGTGCATTTTCGAGTTTTTCGTAATCGTTTCCGCTAACCATCATGTTTGCGTTTAGATATGTGGTAACATCCGAAACTGTTCTAAATGAAGATGCATCGAGGATTTCGAGCAGGCGGTTTGCATCGTTTGTCGGAAATGCGGGCGGATTTGCTTTTTGAAATCGCGATGCCTGATGCATTACTTTTGGTTCTGCAAGATCGATAAATCCTGCAATGCTTCGCGCATTGTCGAAATTACTTGTTTTGTTGGTAACCCAAACTTCTATTCGCGTAATGTTTATGCCCGATTGAATGTATGGAATGTTTTTCAGCGAGCGGTCGTAACTGTCGCGAAACACTTGAGAAAGGAAAAAGTGTCTGTTTGCATCGTATTCGTCGGCTCGTATTTCAAAGTCGTTTATTTGCGCTCCTCCTTTTATTTCCATCGTTTTTGATTCGCTTTCCTGTTTTGACAAAACTCCCGAAACGCTTAGCTTTCCGAATTTCAAATCTGCTCTGACACCGAATAAATTTTGCGCTCCCGAAATTAATGTTCCTGTAAGGGGAAACGAAACATTACCGACTTCCAGTTTCTGAATAATATCATCTTCTCCGCCTTCGTATCCTACTTTCAGTTTTGTATCAAAATCGAATGTCGCTTCGGTGTTGTAATTAAAATCCATTTTTACTCTTTCGCCAATGCTTCCAGATACGTTAAATTGAATTTTTGTATCAAAATCGAAACTTGTTGACGAACGGTAATTTGCTGCAACCATAGGATTGGTCGTTTTCGTATTGTTGATTGTAAAAATAACTTCTGCCGAACCTTGCAAGTTTACGACTATTTCGTTTCCGCCGAAAATTGAACCGAAAACACTATTATCTATTTTCATGCCAAACGAACCAAAATCCGCATTCGAGCCGCCTTGTGCAGATGTTGATGTATTTCGCTGTTCTATCCACGAATTACGAACGGAATTTTGAATCTGATATTTTTCAAATTCATCTTTATCCATTACTTTGACAGGATATGATTTTTGACTGCCTTCCATGCGGTAAAATATGTATTTATCGGTAACCTGATCATATTCTATTATCACATTTTCCTTAATATCAATCCAACTTCGCTTGGCTTTCGAGTCCGACAACTGAGCCGATGCGTATGTCATAAACAGGCAGATTAAAAGTATTATCAAAAATATTTTTTTTGTTAACAGTTCAGTTCTTTTATATTTTATATTTATTGTCATATTCCGAGTATTTTCGATTTTTAAAGTTGTTTTAATGCCTGTTTTATAATAGATTCTACGTTCAAGTCGGGATCTTTCAAAAGCAATGCATCTATACATTTTTCGACTGCATTTTTGGAAAAACCAAGCGTAATCATTGCCGACACAGATTCATCTCTAACCTGATTGTTTTTTGATATAAAGATATTGCCGGCAGGCGTTTTCGATATTTTGTCTTTCAAATCGACAACAATGCGCTGTGCGGTTTTCAATCCTATTCCTTTTACGCTTTTGAGTTTTGTTATATCATCTTTTTCTATCGCCATGCGTACTTCCTGCGATGTTATTGACGACAGCATCATTCGCGCTGTATTTGCGCCTATTCCGTTTACCGACAGCAAAAGACGAAAAACATTGCGCTCGTCATCGTCTGCAAAACCGAATAATATGTGAGCATCTTCACGAACGATGTAATGCAACAGCAAACGAGCCTCATTGCGCTGATATATTTGGCTGTAAGTCTGCAATGATATGTTTATAAAATAACCTATTCCGACTGTTTCGACAATGGCATAAGCGGGAGTTAATTCTGTTATGTTTCCTTTAATATATTCGTACATAGAATAAAATTCAACTTTTAATAACCTGCAAAATTATAATTATTTTTAACAACTTTTGGGTTTTATCATTATTAGAACGTTTTTTTTGTTAAATTTAACATCCAGCGAACATTTCAATAGTTTTGCAGACTCGAAAATCATTTGGTTTTGGAAATAAATTACCGCATGTTGAAAACAGGCGTACTGTATAAAATCAAAGCCGTTTATCACTGACAGGCTTTACAGTAGATAAATCTGAAGCCTTTTTACCAATATTTTGACATTGCCGTGAAGAATATTATTTACATTTTACCTTCAAAGTAAATATTGCTTCGTTTTCGCTGCATTGAACGAAGCTTATTTATTTACAACCTGTGTCAGGTTTTTCTTTGAATATTCCGTAGAAAACGTCTGAAAATCTTTTGTTTTGTAATTGTCTTCGCCGAAATATGCAAGTATCGGTAAAATTTGTTCTGGCGTCAGATAGCCTGCAACTGCTGTGATTAGTTGCGATTTTTCGTCGAAATAGGCAATTGACGGATAATTCATTTTGCCTTGTAATACGGCTACTGCAAACGAATGAGATCGTCCGTATGTGCCATCGTTTACAAAGTTCATCGAGTTGAAAGTTACATTTTCTTTCCCTTCGGCATTAAATTTTACACAATAGTAATATTTATTAAGATAATCAACAACTTTCGGATTTGTAAAAGTTTGTGCATCCATGCGTTTACACCAGCCGCACCAGTCGGTATAAACGTCCATTAAGATTTTTCTCGGCTCTTTTTTCTGAAGTTCAAACGCTTCGTTTGCCGTGTACCATTTGATTTTGGCAGCATCCTGCGCATTAAGCGTGCAGCCAAGCATCAATAATATTAGAATTGAAACTATTTGCTTTTTCATAATTTTCTCCTAAATTTGTAATCTGCAAAGATATTGCATTTTTTAGAAAAAATCAAATTATAGGAAATATGACAATAAATTTAACAGATATTAATATTCACGATTACGAAAATTCATTGGATCTTCTCAATGAATATATTGCTCAACATCCTGAGGATGATAATGCTTATTACTTTCGCGGCAATATTTATCGCAAAATGAATTTGTTTGGCGATGCTTTAAACGATTACTACAAAGCATTGGAACTGAACCCGCAAAGCGAGGCTGCTATTGCAATAGAAATACTTAATGAAATTCTTGATTTTAGAAATACCGACTTGCTTAATCCGTAAACGTAATTAGTTTCTCCTTAAAAATCAATTAATTCGCTGATTGTTAATAAATTGCGGATAAGAATATTTGTAAAATTGCAATAATAATTTTACTCTTGACTATTCGCAAGTTGCAGAAAAAGAGAATAGACGAAACGATGAAATTTTGCCGTTTCCTGATTGTTGATATTCAATAATTATTCATCATATCCGTTTGGATTTTGTCTTTGCCAGCGCCACGTATCACGACACATGTCTTCTAATGTTTTTTCGGCTTTCCAATTCAATAATAACACTGCTTTTGAAGCATCTGCATAATATTCGGAAAGGTCGCCCGCTCGCCGCCCGACAATTTGATACGGAATTTTAACATTATTGGCTTTTTCAAAAGTTTTCACAATATCTAAAACGCTGTATCCTCTTCCTGTTCCGAGATTTATGGCTTCTGCTCCTTTGTGTTTTTCCGCATATTCGAGAGCGGCAACATGTCCTTTCGCCAAATCAACGACATGAATGTAATCGCGAACTCCCGTACCATCCTTTGTCGGATAATCGTTTCCAAATATTTTCAGTTCCGAAAGTTTTCCTATTGCAACTTGCGAAATATAAGGAAATAAATTGTTTGGTATTCCATTGGGATTTTCGCCTGTTTTGCCGCTTGGATGTGCGCCGACAGGATTAAAATATCGCAACAAAACAACTGAAAAATTCTGATTTACAACAGCAACATCTTTAAGAATTTGTTCGATAAAAAACTTCGTCCAAGCATAAGGACTTGAGCAGTTTCCCGCAAGCATATTCTCATTATACGGAATATCGTTGTTGTTTCCATAAACCGTTGCAGACGAACTGAAAATGAAGTTAACGACATTATGTTTTTCCATTATTTCAAGCAGTCCGAGAGTTGAATCTATATTATTTCTGTAATATTTTACAGGAATCTGAACCGATTCGCCCACTGCTTTCAAACCTGCAAAATGTACGACTGCATCAATTTTATGTTTGCAAAAAACTTTATCAAGATTAGCAATATCAGCAACATCTATATTATAAAAAGGAATTTTCTGTCGGCTTATTTCCTCTATTCGTTTAATTGCAAAATGATTACTATTTACAAGGTTGTCAACAATCACAACGCTGTGTCCTTTTTCAATAAATTCTATTGCCGTGTGCGAGCCGATATAGCCTGCGCCTCCTGTAAGAAGAATATTCATAATGTTTTTTTCTGCAAATGTATAATTTTTTTATTTAATCTTTTTTGCTTATTGATAAAATCGGTTAAATCCTTTTTTGAAGCGCTATTGTTGGAAGTAAGATATGTGCGAGAAAAACTTGCCTACTCGTCAGGGACATTAATAATTGATAATTGAAAATGTAAGGTAGAAGATTTCTCGCGCTTTGTTTTTTGTAGTGTATTTTAGGTAAAAACTCCAAATTTTATATCACAACTTCATTTATTAAATCGTCATCGGCTATATTGGGTAATGTTATTTGCAGGTCGGGAGTGCGTTGCATTTCGCGCTGTATTGCAAATATTGCGCTTTTGTTTCGCGCCCAGCTTCGACGTGTTATACCGTTGTTTACATCCCAGTGCAACATCGATTTTATACGCTGTTCGGCTTCATCGCTTCCATCTATTACCATGCCGAATCCTCCATTGATAACTTCACCCCAGCCTACTCCGCCGCCATTGTGCAGCGATACCCATGTTGCTCCGCGAAACGAGTCGCCAATAACGTTTTGTACAGCCATGTCGGCGCAAAATTTTGAACCATCGCAGATATTCGAAGTTTCGCGAAAAGGTGAATCTGTTCCCGATACATCGTGGTGATCGCGTCCGAGTACAATCGGCGCCGAAATACGTCCTTCGCGAATGGCTTTGTTCATTGCCAGTGCAATGCCAATTCGCGCTTCGGCATCGGCATAAAGAATACGGGCTTGCGAACCCACAACAAGATTGTTTCGTCTTGCTTCTTTTATCCAGTGAAGATTATCGGCAAGCTGAGATTTTATTTCAGCGGGAGAATTTTCAAGCATATTTTCCAAAACTTTTATTGCTATTGCATCGGTTTCAGCCAAATCGTCGGGACAGTTGGATGTACAAACCCAGCGATAAGGTCCAAATCCGTAATCGAAAAAATCGGGTCCTAAAATATCCTGAACATAAGAATTATAAATAAAGTCGCCGTCAGGCTTGAAAATGTCGGCTTTTGCGCGTCCGCTTTCCAGCAAAAAGGCATTTCCGTAATCGAAAAAATACATTCCTGCTTTTGCAAGGTTATTTATTGCCGCTACTTGTCGCCGTAACGATTCCTGAACGGCAGATTTAAACCTTTCGGGATTTTCAGCCATCATTTTGTTTGATTCTTCAAATGAAAATCCAACAGGATAATAACCTCCCGCCCAAGGATTGTGAAGCGACGTCTGATCTGAACCAATATCAACTTTTATCTGTTCGTGAGCCAAACGTTCCCAAAGATCGACAACGTTTCCCTGATATGCAATAGATACAGCCTGCCTGTCGGAAACGGCTTGGCGTATTCGCGAAATCAGCAAATCGAGATTGTCAAAAATTTCGTTTACCCATCCCTGTTCATATCGTTTTTGAATAACTTTGGGATTTATTTCGGCAATCACGCCTGCAAGTTCGGCAACAACAGCGGCTTTAGCCTGCGCACCCGACATTCCTCCCAATCCTGCCGAAACAAATAATTTTCCGCGAATATCTTCGTTGTTTTTACAGATCCGCCGCGCTGCGTTCATCACCGTGATTGTTGTTCCGTGAACAATTCCCTGAGGTCCGATATACATAAACGAACCTGCCGTCATTTGTCCGTATTGCGAAACGCCGAGAGCATTTAAACGTTCACAGTCTTCGTGAGACGAATAATTGGGAATCACCATTCCGTTGGTAATCACAACGCGCGGAGCATTCTTATGCGATGGAAACAATCCCGCCGGATGTCCCGAATACAAGACCAGCGTTTGTTCGTCAGTCATTGTTGCAAGATATTTCATTGTGAGAAGATATTGCGCCCAGTTTTGAAAAATTGCGCCATTGCCTCCGTAAATTATAAGTTCGTGAGGATGTTGAGCCACAGTTTTATCAAGATTATTGCTGAGCATAAGCATTATGGCGGCGGCATGAGTTGATTTGTGCGGAAAATCGTAGATGCTTCGCGCCGAAATTTCGTAATCGGGACGAAAACGATACATATATATTCTGCCGTAGTTTTGCAGTTCGTCATAAAATTCTTTTGCAAGCGTTGCATGATGGCGCGGTGCAAAATACCGCAGAGCATTTCGTATTGCAAGTTTTTTTTCGTTTTTTGTAAGAATATCTTTACGCTTTGGCGCATGGTTTATATCTTTGTCGTAAGGTTTTGGCAAAGGTAATTCTGCCGGTATTCCCTGTAAAATTGTTTCTTTAAAAGTCATGGCTTTATTGCTGTTTTTCGCAAAGGTAATAAAAATTTACGATTTTAATGACTGGCTGTTTAATGATTTTAGAAGAATATTTTTTGATATTTGTAAGGTTTTAATCAATATAAACACAAAAACCTGCAATGTTTTCATCCAATTTTCATTTATAATTCTTTGTCAATAAATAATTTAATCTGTTTTTAAGAAATGACAGTTTAATCTTTTGCGACATTGTAAAACGCCGAGTTGCATTCAGTAGTTGAATCTACCGTTTATTAATTTTTGTGTCTGGAAATTTTACTTTTTATGACTAATGACTTACGACTATCGTATATTTCTTTTGTTCAACGCACGATGATATACTTTGGCATTTTGGTTGTGTTGTGCCAAAGTTTTTGCAAATGCGTGTTTACCGGAGAAATCGTCTTTGGCGCAAAAATAATAATAACCATTATGTTCGTAGTTCAGCACTGCATCTATTGCCGCAATCGATGGCATACAAATCGGCGATGGAGGTAAACCTTTATATTTGTAAGTATTATACGGGGAATCATAATCTAAATGTTTGTGCAATATTCTGCGAATAGAAAAATCGCCTATTGCAAATTTTACAGTCGGATCGGCTTGCAGCAACATTCCCGCTCTTATGCGATTGATATAAACTTCTGCAATTAAAGGCATTTCTGCAATCATATTTGTTTCTTCGGCAACCAACGATGCTATTATGCTTACTTCGCCTTGCATCAAACCGATTTGCTGCAGTTTTGCTTTGCGTTTGTCGTTCCAGAATTTTATATATTCCTTATACATTCGTTCTATAAAATCATAAGCGCCGATATTCCAATATATTTCGTAGGTATTGGGGATAAACATTCCTATAACTGTTCGATTGTCGAAACCAAATTTATTTATAAAATCATTGTCGTTTAATGCTTGAAGTATTGATGCAGAATCCGCTTCGAGGTATCGAGCCGCTATGGATGCAATTTTTTCGTTACTGCGAATATTTCCCGAAAACGTTACCCGTACTGCCGATTGATTTCCCAAACGCAGCATATTTATAAACGTTTTGTTGCTCATTTGTTTTGTAATCTTGTAACGTCCGGGCTTTGCCTTATTGAGTTTCAGAAAACTTGCCGCACGCTTAAACGTATTCATATCGACAATAATATTTTGGCGTTCAAGTATATCAAAAACATCATTAATATCAGAACCTGTTGGAATATAAAGAAAATCGGCTGTTACGATATTTGTATTTGGAGCATAAAAATATTTATAAAATTTATATCCTGCGAAAGCGCCGATAAAAAATAATAAACCAAGTGCAAACAATACTGTTTTTTTCTTTTTAAGCGTCATAATAATTTATTTTGGATTGCAAATATATTATTTTTAATTTTTTTCACAAAATTTTCATACATTTGTACAATAATATGTTTTATTAAAAAGAAAATTTATGAATGATTTTACACAACTGATGTTTTTTTTGGCGCCTGCGTTGCTTGTTGCCATAAGCGTTTATATTGTATTGCAAAAAATGCTGAAAAACGATGAAGCGCAACGAAATTTTATATTAAAAAAAACATCGCGACAAGCCACAGTCACCATACGTTTGCAAGCCTACGAACGGTTAACGCTTTTTTTGGAACGCATATCTCCCGCTTCGCTTGTTTTGCGCATACATCAACAAAATATTAGCAATCAGGATTTTCATGTATTATTGCTTTCGGTTGTACGCGAAGAATTTGAACATAATCTTTCGCAACAACTTTATATCAGCAACGATGCATGGGAAACGGTAAAAGCGGCAAAAGAAAGCATTATAATGCACATAAATGAATCGGCGGCAAAAACAAATGCCGAAAATTCTTCGCTTGAACTTGCCCGATTGATTGTAGAAAGTTATACCGGCGATGGCAAAAGCAATTTGATTCAGGCTGCAATCAACATGCTCAAAAACGAAGCAAAAAAAATATTTTAATGTCATTTACGCAATATGAAACGCATATTTTTGTTTGCTTTTATTTGTTTTGTTTTCACAAATCATTCGTTTGCCAGCGACACGTTACGTCTTGTTTTCATTGGCGATATAATGCAGCATTCGCCTCAAATAAATGCGGCGAAGATGTCGGATGGAACATATAATTACGACTCATGTTTTTCGTTTGTAGCAAGCGAAATCAAATATGCCGATTTCAAAGTTGCCAACCTCGAACTCACTCTGTCGGGCGCTCCGTATAGCGGTTATCCATGTTTCAGCGCTCCCGATGCAATAGCCGAAACATTGAAGAAAACAGGAATAAATTTACTGTCAACAGCAAATAATCACAGTTGCGACAGAGGATCAAAAGGAATCACACGAACGCTTGATGTTCTCGACGAACTTGGAATATATCACGCGGGAACGTACAGAAATATTGCCGAGAAAATATTTTCGCATCCGCAAATTGTTGATATAAAGGGATTGCGCATTGCCTTTTTGTCATATACTTATGGCACAAACGGATTACCTTTTGCCTATCCTAACATTGTGAATTTGATAGATACAACAGAAATTGCAAAGGATATTAAACTCGCAAAAAAATATAATCCCGACATGATAATTTGCCTTATACATTGGGGATTAGAATATCAACTTAAACAAAATGATGAACAAAAAACGCTTGCTCAATTTATGATTTCGCGAGGAATAAATTTAATTATAGGCTCGCATCCTCATGTTGTTCAACCTATGGAAGCGCAAATTGACAATGCAGGAAATATAAAATCGGCTGTTGTTTATTCGCTTGGAAACGCCGTGTCGAACCAAAATTACGAACATACTGACATAGGTGCAATTGCGCATGTTTCCATAGTAAAAAACGATACGGCAACAAAGATTATTGATTGTAAATATTCGCTTATTTTACGTCATCGTCCAGTTGAAAACGGAAAAACGAAATTTTATATAATCCCGTCGAGCAAATTTTATACTAATCATCAACTTTTCACTGCCGCAGAATATGCCGCATTACGCAAAACGCTTGAAAACACTCGCAAACGACTAAATGCGCATAATAAAAATTTTGTTGAAAAAATAGATTGATGCGATTTAATAATTCACAATTTAAAGATTTGATAAACAATAAAATTCAGTCTTATTATGCATCTTTTTTAGTACGTGAAACATCATCAATACTTTTCGTGTATGCTTTTGAATCCATCGCCTATAACTTCGTTGGCATCAATCACCGTAACGAAAGCCGCAGGATCGATGTGGCGAATATATCGGCGCACGGTTGCAACTTCGCGAATACTTATATTTGTAAATATTATCTTTTTTTCGCTGCCCGAAAAAGCGCCATGAGCGCTGATGAGCGTTGCTCCGCGCTCCATGTCGTCTATAATTTTCTGTGAAATTTCTTCATATTTATCCGAAATTATAAGCACCGTTTGCGTAGGATTAAATCCTTTCACTATTTTGTCGGCTATGGTGCTGCTCACGTAAATCACTGTCCACGAATAAAGCGGAATAGTCCAATCGCTGAACACAATCAGAGCAACAAGCACAATAACAGAATCAACTATCATAAGAGCCGAACCTATCGACAGATGCGTGTATCGTTTCAGTATTGTTGCAATAATATCGGTACCGCCTGATGTTGCTTTGGTTTTAAAAATTATGCCGAGTCCAATTCCTATTATCACTCCGCCAAAAACCGCCTGAACAAAAAATGTGGATGGGTCGGCAATTAGCGGATCGTATTTGTAAAGATATTCCATTATCGAAATCGATGCCGACAACGATATGATTCCGATTAAAGTTTTTGCTCCGAATTTAGGTCCCAACACCAAAGTTCCCATCAGCAACAATGGTAAATCAAGACAAATTCCCGAAAGTCCTATAGGAAAATTAAAATGATGATGCAATATTATTGCAACGCCATACACGCCTCCGGGAGCAAGTTTCAGCGGAGATACAAATACCACAAATCCTACAGCCATTATAAACGAGCCTGTAACTATCAGAATATATGATACTAAATCTTCTTTTTTAAAATTAATCTTCGGCATATTTTGTATTTTGATGCAAAATTAATAAATTTGCATGAATTATAATTAAAAAAGGAATAATAAAATGAAAACAAATATTATTAAACGAATCATGTTTATTACATGTATATATTTATGTTCAGTCGCTTTTATATCATGCGAAAAGAGCGATGTGAAACCAGGCAATAAATCAGATAATAACTATGTCAACAGTTGGATTTTAGATACAATGCGAGTATATTATTACTGGAATTTGCAGATACCGACAAATCCCGACAAAGAACAGTCTCCCGATAATTTTTTCTATTCAATTCTTTATAAATACGGACAACTTGATGGCGACAGATTCTCGTGGATACAGGAAAATTATGTTGATTTGCTCGCAAGCCTTAGCGGAGTAAATTCGGGCGATTTGGGGTTTGAATATATTTTTTATGTATATGACAGTAACAAAGTCTTTGGTGAAGTTCTTTATGTAAAACAGGGAACAAATGCCGAAACGCAAGGCATCAAGCGCGGCGATGTATTTCGCAAGGTTGACGGAATAGAAATAACTGTAAACAATTATGCATCGATATTGCAGAAAACATCAATGACAATAACATTTGCCGACTTTTCGCGCAATGGCGATATTATAAGTTTCAACAACGAAAGAGATATTGCGATTAGCAAAATAAAATATGCAGAAAATCCTGTTTTTCTTGATTCAATTTATGAAATAAACGGTAAAAAAGTCGGTTATCTGGTTTATAATTTCTTTGCAAGCGATGAAGGCGACGAATCTGCATCATACGACAAACAGCTTAATTCGATATTCGGAGATTTCAAATCGGCGGGAGTAAATAATCTTATTGTCGATTTGCGCTATAATTCGGGCGGTTCTATTGCTTCGGCAACACGTCTGGCAAGTATGATTGTAAATCCGTTCAGTACAAATAATGTTTTTTATATACTCAAATTTAACAGCCGGATAGGTGAAAACAAAGGAAATTTCACATCCAAAATTGAAAATGAAAATATAATTAACATTGGCAATAATTTACAAAAAATATATTTTATAACATCGCAATGGTCGGCATCGGCAAGCGAAATGCTTATAAACGGGCTGAAACCTTTTATGAATGACAAAATAATAATTGTAGGCGATACAACTGTCGGGAAATCGTATGCATCTGTTAGTTTTTACGAAAAAAACAATCCGCGCAATAAATGGGGAATACAACCATTGGTAGCGATGTTTACAAACAGCAACAGAGAAATTGTTCCTGCAACGGGAATTATTCCCGACAATTTTTTGACAGAGATTCGCGTGCTGCCAAAAAAACAACTTGGCGATACAAACGAATTATTGCTTAATGCGGCATTATCTCTAATATCCGAACAGCCTGTTTCTCAAAAATTGATGAAACAGTCAATATTAGATGCAAATATAATAAACACATCCATCAACAAAAAGGCATACAGTAATAATGCGATTTTAGAAAATATAAAGCAGTAAATTTGTCTTGTCCTGACAGGTACTCACAACAGGAAAAAATGATACAAAACATAATAAAAAGCAAGCCCCGACAGAAAAACTGTCGGGGGTGTTTTTGTTTTTATACGTAGAGAAACGCTACGCCAACAGTTATTTTATCATTAATCATTATTTTTCCTGACTTTGACACTTTTTCTTGGGACACCTTGTAGGTTATTACATATCAATATATTATGATTTTAGAGACACCATTTTGGGTGTCCTGTGAAAATTTTTGCTAACTTTGCAGTATGTTTGTACGCAAAAAAAATAATCCAAGTGGTGTTGTCAGTATCCAAATTATTGACAAAAGCAGCGGTCGGTATAAGGT
>JAISYZ010000064.1 GCA_031269545.1 Prevotellaceae bacterium | reverse complement strand
AAATTATTATGACAAATTTTTTTTATTTTATTTGTTTATTCAGTTATAAAGTTTATAAAGTTGTACATTAACCATTATCTATTTTTCTCGTAATTGTTAATTGTTAATTATTTTCTGGGTTGCTTCGTCGCTGCGCTCCTCGCAATGACGTCCTCTTTTAATTGTTAATTATTAATTATTAATTATTTTCTGGGTTGCTTCGTCGCTGCGCTCCTCGCAATGACGTCCTCTTTTAATTATTAATTATTTAATTTTTTTTACCGCAAAGGTCGCAAAGTATAAACGCAAAGTACACAAAGATTGTTTGTCAAAGTCGTAAGCCATGCCTGCACATATTCTGTCGGTTACGTATATCTCGACTATCAGCGACAAGGCGTCTCTTTGTCTGAAAATTTTATTTTTCTGCGGAACGATTATATACAAACGAATACTACACAATACCAAATAATCTTATCTCAAACTCGCTCCTGCCTGTGTTTCGAATGCTTTGAGAAGATTTTGCATTATGCGGTCTATCTGCGTGTCGGTAAGAGTTTTGTCTTCGTCCTGCAATACAAAACTTAAAGCATACTGTTTTTTGCCATCGGGTAAATTTTCGCCTTCGTACACATCAAACAGCGAAACGTTTTTGAGAAATTTCTTCTCTGTTGCACAAGCAATATCGTAAAGTTGTTTGTATGTTATATTTTTATTAATAATCAGGGCAAAATCTCTGCGTACTTCGGGAAATTTCGGCAATTCCTTATATAAAATCGAATGATTTTTAAGGTGTTTCATCAGTTGCGTCCAATAAATTTCGGCAAAGAAAACATCCTGTTTTACATCGCATTTTTCGCGAATATCTTTATCTGCTATTCCAACAGTTGCAATCGTTTTGCCGTTTTTCAAAACATAACTCAGCCCTTCGCCCGAAAACGGATTTGTATTTGCATTTGTTTGTAATTCATTAATATTTATGCCTAAACGCAGCAACAGACGTTCGACTGTTTTTTTCAGCGTAAAAAATGTAGATTTTTCAAATTTAACATTCCACGAAAGTTGTGTATTTGCGCCTGTTATAAAAATCGAAAGTCGATAATCTTCGCTGTAATTTTTTAATGTATCATCGGCTTTGGCGGGATTGTACGAATAAATATTTCCAAATTCGTAAAGTTTCAAATCGTTATTTTTTCTGTTTACATTATGAGAAATAGCCTCAAGTCCGTTGAATAGCAGCGTTTGGCGCATAACGTTCAGTTCGTTGCTCAGAGGATTTAATATTTTAACCAGATTTTTTGTGTCAAAATTTTCCAGTCCTTCGTAATACGAAACAGATGTTAATGAATTTGACATTATCTCCGTAAAACCATTATTCGACAGAAAATCGGCGACAATATTTATTGTTTCTTCGTTATCGGGTTTTGGTGAATGAGAAAGAGTAGAACGCAGTTCGGCAGGCAGTTCCACATTGTTGTAACTGTAAATTCTGAGTATTTCTTCAATCACATCACATTCGCGTGTAACATCCACTCTGTATGGCGGAATTTCTACGGAAAGTCTGTCGCCATCTTCGTTGATTATTTTGATTTCGAGCGATTCAAGAATTGTTTTTATTTTATCGTGAGCAATTTTTTCCCCTATGAGTCTGTCAATATTTTTATAAGATAATTCTATGCGGCAAGGTTCAAATGTTTTGTCAAAAATATCCGTTATTTCAGCCGAAATTTCACCTTTTGCAATTTCTTTGAAGAGTAAGGCTGCCCGACGAATTGCGTAAGGAATAATATCAGGATCTGTTCCACGTTCGTAAAGAAACGAAGCATCGGTGTGCAATCCGTGTCGGCGTGCGGTTTTTCTAATCCACACAGGATTAAAATAAGCACATTCGAGAAAAATATTTTTTGTTTCGTCCGAAATTCCCGAATCCAATCCGCCAAATACGCCTGCAATACACATTGGTTGCGTTGCGCTGCAAATCATCAAATCTTTGTCGCTGAGTTTGCGTTCAATGCCATCGAGAGTAGTAAAAGATGTTCCTTCGTTACAGGTTTTTACAATTACCTTTTTGCCGTCTATCCTGTCTGCATCGAAAGCGTGTAAAGGCTGTCCGAGTTCGTGAACGATGAAATTGGTAATATCCACAGCATTGTTTTTCGGATTTATTCCTATTGATTTCAAGCGTTTTTGCAACCATTCGGGCGAAGGCGCAATTTCGATATTTGAAACAGTAAGACCTGCATAACGCGGACAGGCTTCAGTATTTTCGACAATTATTTCGTAAGTGTTGTTCGTATTGTCGATTGCAAAATTATTGACATCCGGAAGTTTCAACGAAATATTTTTGCCGTGCGATTTCATATAAGCAGCCAAATCGCGTGCAACGCCGTAATGCGAAGCCGCATCAATGCGATTCGGAGTTAATCCTATTTCGAATATGTAATCGTTTTCAATTTCAAAGATTTTATTAATCGGCGTTCCTGTCGGCGCATTTGTATTGATTACCATAATTCCCGAATGATCGTTGCCCAAGCCAAGTTCATCTTCGGCGCAAATCATTCCGAATGATTCTACTCCGCGAATTTTAGAACGCTTGATTTTCACTTCATCGCCTGACGAAAAATAAAGCGTAGCGCCGATTGTAGCAACGGCAACTTTTTGTCCTGCTGCAACATTTGGAGCGCCGCAAACGATTTGCAAAGGCTGTTCGCCGCCAACATTCACGGCAGTTATGTGCAAATGGTCGGAATCGGGATGTTTTTCGCAGGTAATCACTTCTCCGAGAACAACGCCGGCAAGTCCGCCTTTGACGGTTTCGTGCAGTTTGATTGATTCAACTTCGAGACCAATGTTTGTAAGTATTTCGGCGATTTGCTCGTGCGTTTCGCTAAAATTGAGATATTCTTTCAGCCATTTGTAAGAAACAGTCATAATATTATATTTTTCGATTATTTTTTTATGAATAACATTTGCAAAGGTAATGCAATTTTGTAAATTTCAAGATGCAAAATTAACGAACATATAAAAACTATTTCAATCTTCGTTCATTGTTGAAGAAATAAAAGACCAACGATTTTCCTATACGGAATAAGGCGCAACTATGTGATTATCCATTTCATCAATCATTGCTTTTGCTATTCGATTTGCAGAGCCTCGTTCGCCCAGCATTTCGGATAATTCGGCATAATCATCTGTTATTTGTTTGCGGCGTGCAACATCAAATAATAAACCGTTTAATTCTGCTTGCATCTTTTCGACTGACATGTCATGCTGTATCAGTTCTTTTACAACGGTTTTGTTCATTATCAGATTTACCAGCGAAATATATTTTACCTTTATCAAGCGTTTACCTATTTGATACGAAATTTCGCTGCCTCCGTAACATACCACCTGACGCGCTCCGAGTAAAGCTGCTTCGAGAGTTGCCGTGCCTGATGCAACTATCGCAACCGAGCAATGCATAAGCGTTTCATAAGTTTGATTATACACAACCGCCATTTCGTAATTAGGCAAAAGTTTTCTGTAAAAATTTTCATCAATAGACGGCGCTGCTGCAAGTACAAACTGATATGCGGGAAAATCGTTTACCAGATTTTTTACTCGTGGCAGAATATAGTCAATTTCCTGTTTTCGGCTTCCGGCAAGCACAGCAATAATTGGTTTGTCGGGTAAATCATTGTGCTGGATAAAATTGTCAAACGATTTTTTATTTGCCAGATGTTCGCTCACCAAATCTGTCAAAGGATTTCCTTTGTAACATGTGTCTATGTTCCAGCGTTTGAAATATTCAACTTCAAAAGGAAAAATCACGAAAAGTTTATCTATATACTTACGCAGTTTTTTTACACGCGATTCTTTCCAAGCCCAAACTTTCGGAGCAATGTAATAAAACACGCGAAAACCTTTGTTTTTTGAAAATTCGGCTATACGGAGATTAAAACCCGGATAATCAATCAATATAACAATATCAGGCTTAAAATTCAATATATCCTGTTTACAGAATTTGATATTTAGGAATATTCGGCGAAGTTTTTTCACAACTTCCCAAAATCCGATAATTGCAGTATCTTTATAATGGCGCACCAAGTTTTTATCCTGCGAGGTCATCAAGTCGCCACCCCAAAAACGAAATTCCGCATCAGCATCAATTTGTTTCAGTTCGCGCATCAAATTTGAGCCATGCAAATCGCCCGAAGCCTCGCCTGCTATTATGTAATATTTCATATTTGCTGATTATTAAAAAAACAAAGTTATAAAAAATTCTAATTTGATTAATTAAAATTTTTATTTATTGCTTAAATTTTTCGAAACTCTTTAAGAAATAACACCAGTTGCAAAATATTTCTATTTCTAATGTTATAAAACAACAAATAGCCGAAGCAATTTCGGTTATTTGTTGTTTTATTTTAATACCAGTGTGTTAATGATTTACAATGATTGTCTGTTCCTTTATTTTTTCGTTGTTTGCAATCATGTTGAGATAATAAACGCCATTCGGCAGTTTTGATGTATCAATGCGTATCTGCTCTGCCGATGCCGAAAAATCCTTGCTGTAAACCAACTTTGCAGTGCTGTGACTGTAAAGCAAAACTTTTACGGTTGCATTATTTGCTTTTGCACTTTGCTCACCAACTGCTGCATTTGCCTTTATTTCACTGCCTTTTTCTTCTCTGTCGATAATCAGTTCATTACCCGCAGGGTTTGGGTATGCGGCGGAGTAGGTGTAAGAAGATGTGCAACCATACTGACAGTCCGCTTGCAGTGTAGCTTCGGCTTTTGCAAAAATAGTCCAGTTTCCAGAAATACCTGTGCATACATAAATTTTATGTGTTCCAGAAATACATCCTGATGTGTATATATCAATATAAGGTTGAGATGTAGCATCGATAAAATTATTGTCTAAATACCAAAAATATGAAGTCATATTAGTATAATCAATAGGCTCTGAAACTGCAATTCTAAATGTTCCTCCTATTCCGTAGCATAAAGTTGGTGTTAATTCGCTGTTTGCCACATCAATTACAGGTCGTGTACTGGCTACTAATATTTCATGCCATTGACCAGAAGAACCATCTGAAAAACGGGGACATACCATTACATAACCTCCGTAATTATTCGTTAATTGCGGAGTAATTGTTAACGAAGATGATCCATAACAATAAACGAATCCATAACCTACCTCACTTGTAAATCCACCTATCTCTAAATCATAGCACTGTGCATAAGGATGATTAAAATAAACAATGGCATGGTCTCCGAAATATTCAACATAATATAAACCTTGATTGATTGATATATTTTTAGTTATACTTTGATATATGGCACCTGATAATGTTGCTGATACCGATGCTGTGTTGCCAGAATTTACTCTAATGTTGACTGATTGTCCCGTATTGTTACCGCCTACAATACTGGCATTATTGCTGCAAAACCATGTTACTGCAACGCCTGTAGGTAAATTAAGTATAGTATAGGTTAACATCTGATTAAGTTCAGCGTAACCAGGTCCTGAAATTTCAATGTATGGATTGCCTACTCCTACTGCGTACCATGCATTGGTTACAGCAATAACTTCGTTTGAATTTGCTCCGTATAAATCGCTTGCGGCTTGGATTGTATATGTTCTTGCATTAGCAAAGTTTGTATTAGATGTCATATAATACACTTCCGCTCTATAAACTATTTTTGCCGCTTTTTCAATTCCTATGCCTGCAACATTATAACTGTTAGCAATATCGTTTGTTCCGTTTCCGCCTTGTGATAACAAGTAAAACCAGTAATTCATTACTCCACTGTTGGTATGAACGCCACAATAGTCATTGTTTTCATTTGGCGTACACCCATTTTGTTCGATCCAAAAGCCATTTGAAAGTGGACTTTGATAAGTATTAGGTTGACCAAATAATTTTGGATTTGACATACTGCGTAAAGGATATCCTAAATCTTCTCCACAAATCCAAGTTTGTTTATCCGTTGTAACCCAATTTTCAACACAAGCGCCCCAGATGTCACTTAAACTTTCATTTATGGCTCCAGATTCTTTTGAATAATTAAGGTTTGCTGTGTATTGACAAACTCCGTGACCAATTTCATGAGATGTAACATCTAATGATGTTAAAATATCAAAAAGAGAACCATCGCCATAAACCAGAATATTATACTGCCTATCCCAACCAGCATTATCATAATTGGTACGATAATGAATATAATTTTTTATGACACTATTATTATTATCATAACTGTTTCTCCCGTGAACATTTTTAAAATAATCATAAGTCATCATTGCACCCCAATGAGCATCTAATGCACCGTCATCTTTGTTTGCATTGTGATACTCATCAGAAGTCCAATTGTTATCATTATCTGTAAAATCAACAACGGTTGGAGGTAAGGTAGAAGAATGATTCATATTATATGTTTCTATACCATTCCCACGACTATAATCCCTCAAACGATAGGTTGAACCATTTTGTTGAGTTGATATAGTACGAATACCACTGTAGCGTGTTGCTGCTGTTCCATCTACATTTATAATAATGGGTTCGATTGCCAATATATTTCCAGTTTTACCATCAATATAAATATAATTAGAACTTATTGGATCTTTGGCAGAAATATCCATTTTATATGCAACATGAAACGTCGTGTCTTGAATATTGAAATTGTTACGGCAAATAACAATTTCAACATTAGGATAGTAAGAAATTGATTCGTTATTTGTAATTTTTTTCAATAAATTATTTTCAGCATCATCTTCCCACATGTATTTCTTTGCTCCGAGATATTCTTTTGCCTTTTGTATGGCATTATCTTTTGAGAGGGCAATTGATATATCAATATTTGGGACATCAATATACTCTCCGTTTACAAACGCAAGTGAGTCGCCTCTATAATGTATTCGAATATCGGAATGTTCGATCTTTATGCCTTTGTAATACTGATCATAGCGTTCATGTGTATAGCCCAAATCGTCAATTTCTCTTGTCGCATCTTTTGTGCCTTTAATAACTTGATTTCGGAATTCATACTCCTTTGAAATGTTTAATTTAGTTTTTAAAGTTTCTTTAATATTACTTTTACTCAACGAAGCTTTTAATGTTTCGTTGTTCATTTCCAATGACCTGACAATATTTTTGTCTTGCAACTGAGAATAACTATTATGACATATCATTGTCATAATAAATAAAATTATATATATACGTTTCATAAGACAAATATTTATATATTAACGATTTATTTCCCATATCAGTTTCATGCTTTCAAAATCTATTTCAAATTCTGTGCATGGATCTCCTGCCAGTCCATACAATACGCACAAACTTGTACCATCACAATTCACAAGATTTAACCCTGCATCAGGACAACCTACACAATTATTTATCAAAAAACCTGTACCATCTTTATATGTGCACTGGTATATTCTCATATGTACGGATTTGGTGTCTTTAACTTCATTAATAAACTGCTTCAACCAAGGCAAATCCCGTAAAGGATTTTCAACGTTACATGCCTTTTCATTATTACTTTGACAGTCTTTTTTCCCGCAGAAAATCATCATTCCTGCCAAAATCAGCAATATTGCTGCTGTTTTTAATGTGTTTAGTATCTTTTTCATTGTTTTGTAATTTTTAAAATATTAATAATATGTGTTTTATATACATTTTTTTGTTGATAAATATTGTTGTGTTAATGATTAATAATAATTGTCTGTTCCTTTATTTTTTCGTTGTTTGAAATCATGTTGAGATAATAAACGCCGTTGGGCAGTTTTGAAGTATCAATGCGTATCTGCTCTGCCGATGCCGAAAAATCATTGCTGTAAACCAACTTTGCCGTGCTGTGGCTGTAGAGCAAAACTTTTACGGTTGCAGTATTTGCCTTTACCTTTTGCTCGCCGATTGCCGCGCTTGTTGTTATTTCACTGCCTTTTTCTTCTCTGTCAATAATTAATTCATTGCCCGCAGGGTTTGGGTATGCGGCGGAGTAAACGCTGAAAGGACATTCAAAATCAAAACTTTTATATATGGTTGAGTATCCATTACAAACATCTGTAAAATTAACTGCAACATATACTTGTCCTTCACAATAATTATCTCCATCAAAAAAAGTGAAATAATAACCATGAAAGGATGGTTCCCAACCGGCAGATGTTGACCATGTAAAATTACTCCCTTCTAATGGGATCCCCAAAGATGGATTATATACTGAACATTCTCCTCCCGTACTAACTAAATTTCCTTGTAAAATTTCCTGATTAACAGTAGAGTTTTGTATGCCCGAACGCCAAACTGTTATATTATTTTTGCGTATGGTAGAATTTAAAAATGACGCTTCTACCCAGTTTCCGAAATCCGTATCACTAAAAGAATTTTTCATGACAGAAACAGAATTTGCCGTACTGTTAACGATTTGCAAGCCCGAAGAAACTGTCCATGAAACAGAAATGTTTGACGGAAGATTGTTTACCGTAAACGTAGAAACTGAATTACTACAAACGTAATTTGCGCCGGAAATGGTGGGTGGATTTGTTATATATTCCGCTGTCGCCAACATTTGTTTTCTAATTCCTGTTTGTGTATCAAATAAAACTCGCATACGAGTGATCTGTCCGTTTGTAAACAGATTCTTACAGCCATCATTCGTATAATCCATATAATTCATAAACATGATACCATGACTTGTTGATGTACATATATCCGTTTTAGGAAAAGATGGACAAGATGAAGATTTTGTATATTGATTAGGTGTGTCTGTTACGAAATCTGTTGCAGAACAATTATTTGCATCTCCCCAAATATGATATAAATCTAACCAGTGTCCGACTTCATGTGTTGCAGTTCTTCCTTTGTTATATGGACTGACTGTATGACCATCAACGCCAAAACTTATATAATTAATAACTACACCATCTGTGTTTGGTTTAGTTGCAAGTTCATCAGGGAATTGGGCATAACCATATAATGTTCCATATGGATATAAAATATTACAGACCCAAATGTTCAAATATTTTTGAGTATCCCAGGCATCGTGTCCCCCCATAGAAGAAAATTTTACGCCATTATTAGAGGCATAAAATCCAGATTGAGATGTAAAAGTTCGAGTAATGCCTGATGTTGTATTGCCATCAGGATCTATTTTTGCTAATTTAAATTCAATATTGGCATCCCCTGCAATACTAGAAAATGCACTTGGCGTATTTGTTTTATCTGCATTTTGACGACGAAAATCTTTATTAAGTACTTGTATTTGTGCATTTATTTGAGCATCACTAATATTTTGGACACTATTGTTATAAACAATGTGTATAACAACAGGAATAATAATAGTAGATTGAGGAATGCTATTTTCCTCCATCAATCTCATTTGAATTGCATTTTCCATTAACATAATAGTTTGATAACGAACGGAATCAGTTTGTTGTAATTCAGTCAAATTCAATTCGGATCCACAGTAGAATTGTCCATATGCATTATCAATAAGAACAAATATAATAAGTAGTAAAATTAATCGTTTCATATTATCTTATAGATTTTAATTCAAATATATTATACTCATACGTAAAAGGTTCTGCAATATCCGTAGAAGGTAGATAATCATAAATTCTATGAATACAGTTAGTTATATTGCCGCTAATTTTAACTGATAATCCATCAATATGATATTTATCTGGAATTTTATTACAAGGAACAATAAATTTACTATTTACTCCATTATACTGTATATCAAGTTCAAATACAAAAAATCCAAATACATCTGTTGCAGGAAATGTAATTTCTTTAATATGCACAGGCTCATCATCCAAAACCATTATAATTTCTTTATTATCGCACGTGGTACAAGAAATATCTTCTTTCTCTTTCCCGCAGGCAACTATCATTCCTGCCAAAATCAGCAGTATTGCTGTTATTTTTAATGTGTTTATTATCTTTTTCATTGTTTTATTTTTTTTAATATTAATAATATGTGTTTTTTATAAATTTTTTTTTGTTGATAAATATTGTTATGTTAATGATT
>JAISYZ010000110.1 GCA_031269545.1 Prevotellaceae bacterium | reverse complement strand
GAGGCTCAACGGAAAAATGCAACGTTTCTACTCCGCCAACTACGGAACGAACAACAAAGATTTTTTCCTCTACCGAACTGCCGGATATTTTTCATAGCACCTCAAAAAAAGAATTAACCAACATTTATTGACTATTACATTTTATTTATGTTTGTCAACAAACATAAGTACAGCACAAATTACAGATGTGCCAACAGAAACGGTATCTGGTTATTTTGATGCAATACGTGAAGCAACACGTCCGTATAATTCTCTTTGGGACAAAGATCTGTATGGTGGTTTGTTGCTTGTAAATCCGAATACCCGTGAAGTTTTTGCCAATGAACCCGATAAAAATGGAGCGTTGACAAAAGACGGTGAAATTTACAAAGGCATTTTGCCGTACGAAATAAATATTGCCAATACCGCTATCGAATGGAATGGAAACAAATGGGCGATGGTAATACTTCCTTTGCCGGAAGATAAAATCCATAGAATAAGTTTATTGGCACATGAACTGTTTCATGTAATACAGCCGGAATTAGATTTTGTAATACCGGGAACGGATAATGGACATTTGGATACGAAAAACGGCAGAATTTATCTTCGGTTAGAGTTGGAAGCATTGAAAAGCAGCGTTTTGGCGCAAACTAAGAAAGACAAAATTGAACATCTTACAAATGCTTTAATATTCAGAAAATACAGAAACCAACTTTTCCCTGAAACAGCCTTAGCCGAAAACTCTCTGGAACTCAATGAAGGTTTGGCAGAATATACAGGACAAACCGTAAGCGGACTTAACCGGCACGAAAATGCAAAAGAACATTTTACAAAAAATATAAATCAATTTGTGAAATTTCCAACGTTTGTACGGTCTTTTGCCTACCAAACGATTCCTGTTTATGGTTATTTACTGTCAGATATAAAAAAAGAATGGAATAAAGAAATAACAAACCAAACTAATCTTGCAGAATATTTTATAAAATCATTTCAAATAAAACTTCCCAACGACTTAAAATTGGCTATTAGTACAATCGAAAGCAAATATAATGCAGAAATAATATTGTCCGAAGAAACAGAACGGGAAGAGAAAAACAACAAATTGATTGCGGAATATCGTACGAAATTTGTAATACATGCTCACTTTGATATTTTGTTGGAACAGACGAGTATTTCTTTTAATCCCACAAATCTTATATCATTAGACAGTCTCGGAACGGTTTACCCAACAATGAGAATAACCGACAAATGGGGAATTTTAACTGTTGAGAATGGCGCTTTACTGTCTCCCAAATGGAAAAAGGTAACATTGAGCGAACCTGCAGAAATAACTGAACAACGTATAACCGGAGATGGCTGGACATTAGAATTGAAGCAAGGATATATTCTTCTGAAAGAAAATCAAAATTATGTGCTTATAAAAGACGTTGAAAACAGATAAAAATGAACAAATATCTAAAAAAATTGATATTATAAAATACATGGTAATTAATCTTTTTTGTTTGAAAAATTTGCTTTTTATGGAGCAAACTGTTAATCTTTGTTAAAAAACAACAATTTTATTATTTTGGCATGGTTTTTTCGTTTATGTATGACAAAGAACAAATTAATAAAATTCAAAGTCATGAAAACGTTAATCAAACTACGGAAAAACACACAAAGAATAATTGCAACAGCAGCATTATTCTTCGTATTTGGTATTTTAACCAACAGCGTAAGCGCACAAACACGTTCATATACGTTAGGAGTATTGCAAAAAACCGACTATATTATAGACGAGGCTTCAGATATAGTTGACTATTTTTATTTTAATGATGGTGAATTTATAGCAAAATCCATACATTTTCAAGATTATGCTTATTATCTGTACGATTTAAAACGTTATAATCAGGCATTGCAATATTCGCTGATGGCGCGAAGTCATGCTATAAATGCAATAGAAATTTGCGATGATTACTGGCAATATTACGATTACCATTATTACGGATACAGTCCTGTCTGGGGACGCAATGCCGGATTCACGGTAAAAATCGGTAATGTACAGTTTCATTGGGGATTAACAAATGCTCGGTATCACAACAATTTAAGGATAAACTGGAATTTGTATTTCACCGCACGCGAATTGAATTATTACAGAAATCTGCCTTCTGAAATTATTTTACTGAACGGCTTGTACAAGCACAGAGGACATGTTGTTTATTTCAACGACAGACATGTCAATCGTAATGTTTATGTAACAATGCGCACGCGCATAAATAAAGGAAGAGACGGTTATGCAAGGTCTTATCCCGATGCAACAAGACACATGTCGGCAAAGCCAAAAAACATAAAGCCGAATAATGCGCCGACTCCAACGCATACTCGCAGAGAAACAATGAACAGAGTGAACCATTCGAATAATACGCCGTATAATAATAACAATAATAGAAATGAGAAAAATAAGCCCAACGAAAAAAACGTAAACGACAACAGAAGAAATGATAATAATAACAAGTCGAAGCCGAATACAGAAATAAATAATAAGAATAATGACAATCGTTCGCCACAAACAAGACGCAGTACGACAAGCAGTTCGCAAAAAAATTCATCGGGAAAAGTTGAAAATAAAAGCAAGACAACACAGGAAAACGGAACACGAAGACAATCAACACAAAACTCCGAAACAAAACGGCAATCTTCAAGTTCGTCATCTACATCAAATTCTTCATCAAGTTCTTCAACAAGACGCAGGTAAACAAATTACGACAAAACAAAAACCGCAATACAAAATGTTGCGGTTTTTTTATTTAATTATTGTAAATCTGTTTTTATCAAATCATTATCCAAATGAAATATTTCTGAAATTAACTATTCCATTTTCTGGTGAATGCACACTAATATCGCCATCGTAAATTACTTGAGCAGCAACAAGTGAATCGCCTAATATGGATTTAAGATATTGAAAATTTTTAAGAAAATCTGCATGAAATGCTTTTGCAGATTTTATTTCATACGCTTTATATTGATTTCCAAATTCTTGAATAATATCTATTTCGTGCTGTAATTTGTCGCGATAAAAAAACAGATTGGGATCTTTGTTTGAGTTAAAGCGATTTTTCATAAATTCAAGGACTACAATATTTTCAAATATAACACCACGCAGAGGATGGGTTTTAAGTTGCAGTTCATTTTCTATCCCCAGCAAAAAACAAACAAGCCCTGTATCGTAAAAATAAATTTTAGGTGTTTTTATTAACCGTTTGCCTGTATTGCGATAAAATGGCGGTAACCTGAAAAGAACGTAAGATGCTTCAAGTGTTGTTGTCCATTCATTAATTGTATGTACAGAAACGCCTATTTCGCACGACAATGCAGATGCATTAAATTCGTAACCAATGCGACCTGCACATAATCTAATGAAAATCTGAAACTTATTAACATCTTTTACATTTAATAATTGCCGCATGTCGCGCTCTATATAAGTATTGTAATAATTACGGTAAACGTCATTTGCAGGTATGTTTTTTCCCCACACAGCAGGATAACCTCCATTGAATAGCAAAGTGTCGGTGTCAATATTTATTCGATTTGTTAATTCCGCAAGCGATAATGGTAATAATGTAAACAATACGGCGCGTCCTGCAAGCGATTGTGTTATCTTTTGCATAAGAGAGAAATTATTGCTCCCTGTCAAAACAAATTTATAATCAGGATGTTCGTCTGAAACAACTTGTATATACGAAAAAATATCAGGATATTGCTGCGCTTCGTCAATAACAATTCCATTAGGCGCATATTGATTCAAAAATGCTTTTGGCGAAGCGGCAATTTGTTCGCGCATACTAATATCTTCCAGATTAAAATAAGCATATTTTGCAAATATTTTTTTGCAAAGCGTTGTTTTACCTGATTGCCTTGGACCTGTGATTACAATAATGGAATAATATTGTAACAAACGTTCTATTGCTCTTGTTAATTCTCTGTATATCATATTTGTATAATATCATTGGACAAATATGAAGTTGAACTTCATATTTGTCCAGCAAAGATAATGAAAAATTTAATATCAATCATTATTTCCTGACTTTGACAATGCGACACCCTACGGCATTTTCCAAAAATTTTGGTCAAAAAGCACCGCAATAGACTTGTGTTTTGGAGTAATTAGCATTGTCTTAGCTATCGTTTTTTTGCTCTCTTGCAATTTCACTTTTACAGTTGTGATTGTTTTTGCAATGTCCAAAACTTTATCAACACTCATGCTTATATTGTTAATTTTAAGTAACCTTTCGAGTTCTTTATACACTTTGTATGCCACAAAACAAATGCAGACGTGGGCTTCAATCCGCATCCGTCCTGTTTTGCGATAAAATCCAATCCGTAACAGCTTTATTTTCATTCTTAATCCTCGCTCCA
>JAISYZ010000102.1 GCA_031269545.1 Prevotellaceae bacterium | reverse complement strand
GACGGTGCAAAATTACGCTGATTTTTGCCCTAAATAACAGGTTTTGAAAAAACAGCCTAAATTTTGTCCACTTGAACTCTTGAGGGACATATTTAGCCTAAAAAATGTCTATTACACCGTTTTTGCCCAACTTGTTGAGTTTTTGCCTCAACGAGTTTTCGATACGATTGCAGTCAAATATGCAGGCAACAAGTCTGTGCGCCATTGAGCGCTTAACCTGCGAAATTTTACAAATTTTAGGAATATCGCTACTCGATAAAACGCCTATAAATCAACTATTTAATCAAACAGAGTATCAAAATGTCAATGAACTAAACTCTAATCAGATGACTATCATCTTTATATGAAGTGGACACTAATGATGGATAATTATGAATAAAAATCAGGTGAAGAAATTGCAGGGTTTTATGCAATACGAATTAAACCCCTGTAAATATAAAGGTTTTCTTATAAATCATTAGACAGATAATTGTCAATAAAAATGTCCCTGACAGGACAATGAGTGTCATCAAACTTGTCAGGTTTCTAAAACCTGTCAGGTTTAAAATGTCTGTTTATTAATTTTGTGTCTGAAAATTTTGCTTTTTAATGACTGACTATTTAATTAAAATTGACATAATCCGACAAAATGTCATTCTTTGGACATGTAATAATTGCTTTTTCCTGAAAAAATTTCCGTATTTTTGTCATAAAATAATTTGGCATACTTTCTGATAGTTCACATTTACGACTGAATTCAGTTATAAAAACAAATATTAATAAACAAAATAAATTAATTAAAAATAAAATAAATATGAGCAAACAAATTAACATTAAACCATTGGCAGACAGAGTGGTAATAGAACCAAAGGCTGCCGAAGAAAGAACAGCAAGCGGAATTTATATTCCCGATACAGCAAAAGAAAAACCACAACGCGGAGTCGTTGTTGCTATTGGTAGCGGCACGAAAGATGTTGTCATGGAAGTTAAAGCGGGCGATGAAGTCCTTTACGGAAAATACGCCGGCGCAGAACTCAATATCGACGGAGTTGATTATCTTATAATGAAACAAAGCGATATTTTAGCAATAGTTTAATTCAAACAAATTTTAAAATTTAATTAAAAACACAAAAGTTATGGCAAAAGAAATAAAATTTAATATCGAAGCGCGAAATCTTTTAAAAGAAGGCATTGACATGCTTGCAAACGCAGTAAAAGTTACATTAGGTCCAAAAGGACGCAATGTTGTGATTGATAAAAAATTCGGCTCTCCTCAAATTACGAAGGACGGCGTTACGGTAGCAAAAGAAATTGAATCTGACGACCGTTTTACAAACATGGGCGCTCAAATGGTTCGCGAAGTTGCTTCAAAAACAGCCGATAATGCAGGCGATGGAACAACAACAGCAACGGTTTTGGCTCAGTCAATAATAAATGTAGGATTGAAAAATGTTACGGCAGGCGCAAATCCAATGGATTTGAAACGCGGAATTGATAAGGCTGTGGCTGCAATTGTCGAAAATCTGAAAAAACAGTCTCAGGAAGTTGGCAACAATATTGAAAAAATAGAACAGGTAGCAACTGTATCATCAAACAACGACACAACTATCGGAAAACTTATTGCCGAAGCATTCAGCAAAGTGAAAAAAGAAGGAGTTATCACTGTTGAAGAAGCCAAAGGAACCGAAACAACAGTCGAAATTGTGGAAGGAATGCAATTCGATCGCGGATATATTTCTCCGTATTTCATTACAAATCCCGAAAAGATGGAAACAGTTCTCGAAAATCCTTATATCCTGTTGACAGACAAGAAGATTTCGACAATGAAAGATCTGCTTCCGATATTGGAACCTATTGCACAAAACGGACGTTCACTGCTAATTATTGCCGAAGATGTTGATGGCGAAGCAATGACAACATTAGTAGTCAACAAACTTCGCGGAACAATCAAAATTGCAGCAATAAAAGCGCCCGGATTCGGAGATCGCCGCAAAGCCATGCTCGAAGATATTGCAATACTCACAGGCGGCACCGTAGTGAGCGAAGAACGCGGACTGAAACTGGAATCAACAACTATCGACATGCTCGGCTCGTGCGAAAAAATAACTATCGACAAAGAAAATACAACCATAGTAAACGGCAATGGAAAGAAAGAAGACATTGTAAAACGCATCGAACAGATTCGTACCGAAATGTCGCTTAGCACATCCGATTACGATCGTGAAAAACTTCAGGAACGACTTGCAAAAATGTCGGGCGGCGTTGCAGTTCTTTATGTTGGGGCAGCAAGCGAAGTCGAAATGAAAGAGAAGAAAGACCGCGTTGATGATGCCTTGAACGCAACACGCGCAGCAGCCGAAGAAGGCATTGTTGCTGGCGGCGGCGTTGCTTATATCCGTTCAATCCCAGAACTCGACAAACTGAAAGGCGACAACGAAGATGAAAATACAGGTATCCAAATTGTGAAACGCGCAATCGAAGAACCTCTCCGTATAATTGCCGAAAATGCAGGCGTTGAAGGCTCGATTGTAATACAAAAAGTGAAAGAAGGTAAAGACAGTTTCGGCTACAATGCTCGCACAAACGTTTACGAAGATCTTTATGAGGCAGGAGTTATCGATCCTACAAAAGTTACTCGTATCGCGCTGGAAAATGCAGCATCTGTTGCAGGAATGTTTTTGACGACAGAATGTGTTTTGGCAGAAAAGAAAGAAGAAAATCCCGCTCCAATGGGCGGCGCTCCAGGAATGGGAGGCATGGGTGGAATGATGTAAAAATCATAATATCTTATAACATTGAAAGCCTTGCAACGAAAAGCAAGGCTTTTTATTTTGCAAAAAGATTTTTGTATTTACTTGTTCCTTAAAAAGAACATAAAATATTTATTAATAGACAATTAATAATGAAAGTCGTGTGAAGAAATTGCAGGGTTTTAACAATATCCGGTTCAAAACCCGAATCATCAAACCTAACAGGTTTAAAATGTTTGTTTATTATTTTTTTGTATCTGAAAATTTTATTTTTTTAAGAGAAACTATAATTTCATGTTTTCACTGTTCTCGGTCGTTTCCAGCGATTGTGCGACCAGAGCCAATAAGGTGGATTGCGGCGTATTGTTTCTTCCAAATGTTGAAAATACATGTCGGTTAAAGCATATTCGGGCAACTGATGCGGATTGGATGACAACAGTACAAACCTGCAATTATAATATCCTCGTTTTATTCGCGTTATATCTAAATAAAAAACAACCGATTGTGTTTTACGTGCAATGTGTTCTGCTCCAAGAAAAACACAGGTATCCTGATTTAGAAAGTCAATCCAGCGATGATCGCTGCGTCTCTGCGGCGTCTGGTCTGAAATGAATCCGATGACAAACTGCCTGTTTTCTTTTTTCAATCCGATAATGTTTCGCAATACGTTTTTGCGCGGAATGCTTTGAGCATTAAATCGTCCTCTGATTTTCAGAAAAAGCTTATCGAACAGTTTGTTTTGCAGTGGTTGATAAATCTGTCCGAAACAAAAACGGCTGTTCGCCGATAAATGTAGCGGTATAGAAGTTATCCATTCCCAATTACAGTAATGTCCCAGATTTAGAATACACGATTTGTCGTTTCCCATTTCACGTATTACGTCATCTGCGCCTTCGAAGGTCATGCGTTTACGAATGTTTTTCTCGCTTAAAGAGAACATTTTGACTGTTTCGACAATATAATCGCAGAAAAAAGAATAAAACTTTTTTTCTATCTTAATAATTGTTTTCAAATCCTTTTCGGGAAAGGCATTTAAGAGATTTTTTCTGACAATTTTTCGTCTGTAGCGAATACAGTAATATAATGGAAAATATAAAATATCCGACAAAAAATAAAGCGCTCTAAACGGAAGCAACGAAAACAAAAACCACATTTTACTAATAATATGATACATACATCAACTTATAATGTTCATAATTTTTTCTACAATCATTTCGGGCTTTATCTGATTGAAACAAGTCGTAAATAAACAAATCTTGTTTGTCTTTTAATAATTTCTGTCTATAAGGTCGTTTATAAATCTTATAATATTTTCTTTTCGATATTGTGTTACATTAATTTTATCAAGATATTCCATTGCTGTTTTGAAATAATTATTGATTTTTGAATCGGCAAGTTGTTTTATTTCGAGTTCATCAAATATTTCTTTGATTTTCTTTATTTTTTCGTTATTTGGAATATCATTCGCTTTCAAAAGATTTTCAAGATTGGTCATTTGTTGTCCCTGCGCTCTTATCAAAGCCGAAACCAGCAAAAATGTTTTTTTGTTCGATACAATATCGCCGCCTATTGTTTTTCCGAAAAGAGATGGATTGCCGTAAGTATCAAGCAAATCGTCCTGAATTTGAAAAGCCATTCCCAAATTATATCCAAATTGATAAAGACTTTCGCAATCGCTAATCGAGGCTTCGGCTACAATTGCACCGATTTTTGCAGATGCTGCAATCATCGCCGCTGTTTTCAGATTTATCATTGTAAGATAATCAGCTTCGGAAATCAAAAACTTATTTTCAAAATTTATGTCGAATTGTTGTCCTTCGCAAACCTGAACTGCCGTTTTGTTAAAAACTTCAAACACTTGCGGCAAATGGCTTGCGTTGGTTTGAGATATTAGTCTGTACGCTTCCATACACATTGCATCTCCTGAAAGTATTGCTGTGTTTTTGCTCCATTTTTTATGAACGGTTGCGCTGCTTCGGCGAATTTCGGCATTATCCATGATGTCGTCGTGGATAAGCGTAAATCCGTGAAAAACTTCGATGCCTATTGCTGGCATGATTATATTATTGTTTATTGTGTCTTTGAACAGATTGTAACATAACAAACATAATACTGGTCTTATACGTTTGCCGCCAACAGAGATGCTGTATAATACAGGCTCGTATAATTCGACCGGCGATTTTAGCGTGATAGTACTTATTAACGCTTTCTCTATTAGAGATTTAATTTCTATTTCTGTGTACATTGTCGTTGAAAATAATGCTGCAAATATACACAAATTTGTTGATTTGATGTTTAATATCCATAGAAATTTGTATTTTTTTTTATTTTTTCGTTTAATTTTTTGCAATAATCAGTTATCAAATCGAGTGCAATCTTACTGTAAAATCAATTTCTGCCAAATAAGCAAATAAACAATAAATTTACTTAACGACATCCACAATCTTATAAAGTTTGTCGCCGCGCCGTACTTTTTCTGTCGTTTGAATGGAACAATATACGCCTTTCTCGGCTTTTGCGACAGGTTCCAAATCAACGCGAATCTCATTCACGGTTTGCTCTACAACGCCTGTTGTCGCTCCTGTTACAATGATTTCATCGCCTTTATTTAATTCGCCTGCTTCTATCAAAAATTCCGCTACGCCAATATTTCCAAAATAGTTTGTGCATTTTGCAATGTATTCTTTGCGTTTTGGCGATTGATTTCCGTATGCTTTGCTCCATTCGCCGAGGCGCTGTCCGAGATAATATCCGTTCCAAAATCCGCGATTGAAAACATTGCCGAGTTGTCGCGTCCATTCGTCTATTTTTTGCTGATTGTAAGTTCCTGCGACAATAGATTTTACGGCTTCGCTGTAACAGCGGCAAACGGTTTTAACATATTCGGCAGAACGCGCGCGTCCTTCGATTTTGAAAACAGAAACTCCCGCATCTATCATTTTATCAAGAAAACCGATTGTACAAAGATCTTTTGGCGACATTATATATTCGTTGTCAATTTCGAGTTGCGCTCCTGTTTCCCTGTCGGTTACTGTATATGCTCGCCTGCATGTTTGCAGACAGGTTCCGCGATTTGCCGAATAATTATACTCGTGTAAACTCAAATAACATTTTCCTGAAATTGACATGCAAAACGCTCCATGCGCAAACATTTCAAGTTTTATCAACTTTCCGCCCGGTCCTTTTATTTGCTCTTCGTAAATTTGTTTGTGTATTTCGGCGACCTGCGTCAAGTTTAACTCGCGTGCAAGTACAACAACATCTGCATATTGGGCATAAAATTTCAAAGCCTCGATATTGCTTATGTTTAATTGTGTAGATATGTGAACTTCGACATTGCGCTGTCGCGCATAATTAATTGCGGCTTGGTCTGAAGCGATTATTGCATCTATTCCCGATTTTTTCACTTCGTCAACTATTTTGCGCATATCCGTCAAATCGGCGTCATACATTACAACGTTCAAGGTAAGATATGATTTCACACTGCTGTTTTTGCATATCTCGGCGATGTCGGCAAGTTGACTTAATTTGAAATTATTTGCCGATTTTGAACGCATATTCAAGTTCTCGACTCCGAAATAAACAGAATTTGCTCCGCCTTGAATTGCTGCCCTCAAACATTCAAAATTGCCTGTCGGCGCCATTATTTCAAAGTCTTTAACTTTTTCAGACCGATTGATTATGAGTGTTTTATTTTCTTTATTATCCATTTTATATTGTCCCGAATTTGGGATATTTTTTAATATTTTTAATTAACAATATTTGTACTGTTTTGATTATAAGAATACAGGCAGCCGTAATATTATCGCTGCAAGCGCTGCATACAATCAATAATGTGCAATATTACGAATAATTTTGATATTTAAAAAATAATAAAATTTAAGTTTGATTATTAATATAACATAATTTTAAAACTATATCGTATTAACAACTAAATATTTTATATTTTTTAGTATTCAATAAAGACTATTTTAAACATAACAAACTACTTTTGTCGCAAGTTTTTTTGTAAGCATTAAACAGTTGTTACATTTTACAAGAAATTTTGAATTGATCATTCATTTTATAAGGTATAGACTCGTATTGTAATCAATAATATAAACGCAATGGAAGATTTACTTAATATATATAAGTATAATTTACAAATGCAAATACTTTTTATGTCCGCAATTGCAATTTTTTTGATTGAATTGTATCTGTACCTCTAATGTAATGAATACATTTTTGCAAATTGTAAATACAAAGAAAATAATATCAATTTTTTATTTTGATTGTCAACAAGATGCAAAACAAACCAAATTTTGAATGTACGAATAAATAAATGCTGCGACAAGACGAAACAAAATTATTTTATAAGTAAAAAACAGATTAAACAATGAAAAAAAGTAAAATTTTTAAAGGAATTATTCTATCGGCAATAGTATGCATTGCATCAATATCTTGCCACAAAGACAAAGAAGAAATTAAAGTGCCTGTAACAGGCGTAAAACTCAACAAACACGAGATTTCGTTAAACGTTGGAAGTAAAGAAGCGCTTTTGCCTGTCATAATGCCTGCTAATGCGACAAACAAAAAAGTAAGTTGGAAATCTGCCGATGCAAAAATTGCAAAAGTAGATGCTGCAGGTTTTGTAACGGGAGTAGCAGAAGGAAAAACAATAATTATTGTTACTACCGCAAATAACGGAAAAACAGACAGTTGTAAAATTACAATTACGGGAAAACCAGTATCAATAACAGGAGTGAGCGTAAAGCCTGAAACAGCAAAAGTAGAAACAGGCAAAACAGTACAAATAAACGCAACATTAGCGCCTGCCGATGCAACAAACAAAAAAGTTACATGGAAATCAGATAAGGAAAGTGTTGCAACAGTCGATGCAAGCGGTTTGGTAAAAGGCATAGCAGCAGGCAAAGCAAATATTACTGTTACAACCGAAGATGGCGGAAAAACGGCTGCATGCGAAGTTACTGTCGAATAAACCACAGATTAAATATTGGTGAAAAGAGTAACTTAAAAATTAAAATTTACTTTTGCCGCAAGTTTTTTGTTTACATTAATCTTGCACATTTGTAAAAGAATTTCAAGAATATTATTCATTGCATAAGGATAAGATTTATTAATAATCGAACAGTCAGCAACAACGATGCGCCTGAATAAAGCAAGTATTACGTGAAAATGCTGTTTTACCGATTATATCCTTTATCTGTTCTGATACAATGAATAATATTTTTTTATACCCAGACAGTCAGTTTTTGTAAAGTTATAAAGTTTATTCAGTTGAAAGTGATCCATTCTTTTGCTTATTTCTTTGTCATTAAATATTCAAATTCGCTTAATTATTAATTGTTAATTATTAATTACTTAATGTTTTTAACCGCGAAGGTCGCAAAGTTTTCAGCAAAGAACGCTAATTGTTTTGTAAAACCTAACAGATTTTCCGAAACCTGTTAGCTTGTCTTCTTCTGTTCTTTGTAAACTTTTCATTAACCATTAACGGTCTAACCTATCGATGTTCCGTTTTTTACTTTGCGGCTCGGATGTATCAAAACCAATCTGCCATCAGCATCTTCGACAGACAATATCATTCCTTCGCTCATTATGCCGAGTATTTTTCGAGGTTCAAAATTTGCCACAAAGCAAACCTGTGTTCCTGTCAGTTTTTCGGGCGAAGGATATGATTGCGCAATACCCGAAAGTATTGTGCGTTCTCCTGTTCCGTCGTTTATTGTAAATTGCAAAAGTTTGTCAGATTTTGGAACTTTCTTACAGTTTATAACCGTTCCTGCACGAATGTCATTTTTCATAAAGTCGTCAAAAGTGATATTTGGTTTCGGCGCATCGGGTTTATAGTTATCAAGTTCGTTTGCTTTTTTTGTATCCAAAAGTTTTTGAACCTGTTTTGTTATTACATCGTCTTCGATTTTATCAAACAATAATTCAATTTGTCCGAGATTTTCTCCCTGTTTGAGTAAGTCAATTTTTCCAAAACTGTCCCATTTGTATTGAGAAATGTTAAGCATTTTCAACAGTTTTTGCGCAGTGAAAGGCATAAACGGTTCTATTGCAATTGTAAGATTTGCACATATTTGCAGTGATATTGCAAGTATTGTCGAAACTCGTTCCATGTCTGTTTTTGCCAGTTTCCATGGTTCGGTGTCGGCAAGATATTTGTTGCCCAAACGAGCAAGGTTCATCGTTTCCTTCAAGGCTTCTCTGAAACGGTATGTTTCGATTGATTCTTCGATATTTCGCTTTATTACAGGAATTTCGGCGATAATTTCGTTGTCGTAATCGTTTGTTTGTTTGATTGCGGGAACTTTACTGTCAAAATATTTTGCAGTTAATACGAGAGCGCGATTTACAAAATTTCCAAGTACAGCAACGAGTTCGCTATTGTTGCGAGTTTGAAAATCTTTCCATGTAAAGTCGTTATCTTTTGTTTCGGGAGCATTTGCGCAAAGCGCATATCTCAAAACGTCTTCTTTACCTTTAAATTCTTCGAGATATTCGTGAAGCCACACTGCCCAATTGCGCGAAGTTGACAGTTTGTCGCCTTCGAGGTTCAAAAATTCGTTAGCAGGAACATTGTCGGGTAAGATATATTCGCCGTGCGCTATAAGCATTGCGGGAAAAACGATGCAATGAAAAACGATGTTATCTTTCCCGATAAAATGCACAAGTTTTGTTTCGGCATCTTTCCAGTATTTTTCCCATTTATCGGGTAAAAGTTCGATAGTGTTTGAGATGTAGCCTATCGGAGCATCAAACCAAACGTACAATACTTTGCCTTGCGCTCCTTCAACAGGAACAGGAACTCCCCAATCCAAATCGCGGCTTACAGCGCGTGGTTGTAAGCCCAAATCTATCCACGATTTGCATTGTCCGTAAACATTGGTTTTCCAGTCTTTATGATTTTGCAAAATCCATTCTTTGAAAAAATCTTCATATTCGTTCAGCGGTAAATACCAGTGCAAAGTTTCGCGCAATGTTGGCGTGCTGCCGCTGATTGCCGAATGTGGATTTTTCAATTCCATTGGACTGAGTGTCGAGCCGCATTTTTCGCATTGGTCGCCGTAAGCGTTTTCGTTGCCGCAATGCGGACAGGTGCCTGTAATATAACGATCGGCAAGAAACTGATGCGCTTCTTCATCATAATACTGTTCGCCTGTTTTTTCAATAAACTTATTGTTGTCGTACAGTTTTTTAAAGAAATCGGATGCTGTTTTATGGTGAATTTCAGAACTCGTCCGTGAATAAATGTCGAACGAAATTCCAAAATCTTCAAATGATTTTTTTATTATTGAATGATATTTATCAACAATATCCTGAGGTTTAACGCCTTCTTTTCGGGCTTTGATAGTAATAGGAACGCCATGTTCGTCGCTTCCTCCGATAAAAATCACATCTTCGCCTTTCGAGCGCAGGTAACGAACATAAATATCGGCAGGAACGTAAACTCCTGCAAGATGTCCTATGTGTATAGGTCCGTTTGCATAAGGCAATGCTGAAGTTATTAAATATCGTTTTGGTTTGCTCATATAAATAAATTTTAGTTTGCAAAGGTAGTAAAATAATCATCAATCAACAATGAATAATTAACAAATAATCATTTACCATTAGCAAATATTTCGTCAGAAATTACAGTTTGGCGGCGATTATTTTTCTGACAGCGTTTCGTTCCTGCTAAAAAACGGAAAACAACCTGTCAGGCTGTTCTCCGTAATGGCGCGCTTTTTTAACTTTTTATTAATCGTTAACCAACTAACTGTTCTGTGAAACTGTTTACACGCGCTTTTTTGCAGATAAAACGGCAGCGGTAAAATCCTTGTTGCTTATGCCGAGCTGACGCTGATAGCGTTTTCGTTTGCTCGCTTTGGGCAAGCATATTCCCAAGCCGATGAATGCAAAAACAAAAAACAGTCCTATGCCAACCAAGCCGTTAAGCAGCAGCAGAGATGCAGTGCCTGTGAGATAAAGAATCATCATAATGATGGCTGCCTGTTCGTGTTCGGTTATACTTTTTTTCCAACCATTGAACACTTCGATGTCGAAAGATTTTCCAAAATCTTCCGGTGATAATTTGTCTGTAATTTTACTCATAACTGTAATTTTTTTGTTTATTTTTTTGTTTGTCAATCTGTTTTTCTCTTAATTCTTAATTGTTTGTTTTTTTGATTTTTTACCGCTAAGGTCGCAAAGTTTCCACAGTTTCGCAGAGGGTTTTATTTGATAATTGATAATTAAAAGTTTACAACTCAGCACCTCAACAATTTTCCAATTATACCGCATGAAGTATAATCATTTTTCATTTCTCCTTTTGGTAATTTCATCCTTAATATCATACGCCTGCAATATAATTGAGTCTGGAACCTGCCCGATTGCCTGTACGATATGATTTAAATAATAATTCCAGTCTAAAGTGCTGACGATACTTTTTAAAGTACAATCGCTGCATTTTCCATAACTTCCCATGAGGTAAAAGTTTCCTATGTTTATGTCGCTGGAGCAACTGTCGCATATACCTCCAAAACTTCTCCCTGTCTGCGAAAAAAGGTATGCTCTATACTTGAAATGCATCAGCAAATTCATAAATAAGGGTTTTAGCAATTCCGTTTCGTTCTTAGTCATTTTTTGAGGCTGGTCATTCGCAAGATACTTTTCAAGAATTTGAAATGCTTCCTCTTTGGTAAATCCGGGTACAGAAACAACAGGCTTGAAAGAAGCAATGTCAAAACGAAGATTTTCGTTCGGCAATTTTTCCATATTGACGTCATTCGTTTTTACTTGCGGAATGGTCGCCTTTATTTTTTCAATTATAAGTTCCAAACCTCTCATGTCAACAACATGCGAATTGTCTTTTACGGCTACTTGAAAATCTCCGTATGGCGTTGTGTAACTCCAATATGACTTTCCCTCTTCGGAAGCCGGAACACGCCCAAGCAGAGGCGTGAAAATCTCTTGTGCCGACGTCTCTGTTGACGGTTGTCCGAACATCGCCAAAATGTCATTTGCCGACGTGTTATACCTGACTTTCTCCAGATTTGCAAGTGTAAATCCTTGTGCTGTTTTGGCAGGTTTAAACTGTACGGTTGATGTTGCCGCGCTTTTTTTATTTAAAAAATCATTTGACATATCAGCTGTTTTCAGGTTTTCTTTTAAATCGAGTTTTTTCGGATCCTGCCCATATCGGTTGTCGCCCGGTCTGCCTTCGATGCATAGCAGCACAATAAGCCAGATGCCGCCAGCCGTCGATATAAAACCTGTCAGCAACAACAGCGCGACGTTATTGGTTTTCACGCCATACAGCATGATATTGTAAATTGTGGCAGGCGCCAAACCTGTAAATATCCACCAGCCGCTTTTGTCAATGTCGTGCAGGCGGCGCACTGCAACCGCCAGCGCCGGAATAATTGTACCTGACAAATACAGCATAATAAGCAATGCTCCAAAAGGACTGAATGTAAAACGTCCTGTCGCTACTGCCGATATGTCCTGCACAGATTGAGAATATGCAGGCGTTATAATCATGTCCAAAATCAGGGCAAAAACAAACAGCCCTAAAATAACAAGAGAATGTACCAGAACAAAGTTCCAGTACTCTTTTCTTCGCGCTCTTCCGCTGAAATCAGCGTACTGTTTTAATACTTTTATATACCATTCCATTGTTTATTTATTTATTTGTCATTCCGACCGAAGCAGAGGAACCGAAGCCCGGCGTAGCCAGTCTGTAACAGATTTCTCGACAAACGCGAAATGACGTTCTGTTAATTATTAATTAATTTCTTTTTTCCATTTTTTGCAATTTCTGTAACAATACATACCAACACGGCAAAATGCCGCGTATCTCAAGTTTTACCCTGTTGTTGCTGATATAATACGAAACGGGAAAATTATTTGTAAGTTGAAAAAGTTGGCTGTGATGATAATTTTTAATTTGAAAATTCGGTTTGAATATATCGTTAAATTTATTCATCACGGCAGTATCAGCCGTAAAAGACAAGCCAACAATTCTGTCAACCATTCCCGATTGTTCGTATTCTTTCAGATTTTCGACAGAGTTGTAACAGTGTGGACACGAATATGAAAAAACAAATACGAGATAGGCAGAATCTTGTGAAAATGTCGAAAATTCACCGAGTATTGTGTTTTCAACATCTTTGTTTGCATATTGTCCGTTTGCTATATACTGTGTAGCATCGCTGTGTTCCGTGCAGGTATATCCCGCAACAAAGGAAACTGCGCAAAGAATGCATAAAATAACTGCAATTTCTTTTCTTTCCATTGCTTTGTACGAATTGTTGCTGTTAAGAAAAACGTATAACAGCGCACAAATCAGAATTAAGTTGCGGATGAAAGTAAAAACAGGCGGCAGGTTCAGAAACGAGAAATATCCGAAACAGCCGCAATCCGTAAGATTTGCAAAAAGATAACCGTAGAGGTAAGCCGCCGACAAAGCTGCTACAAAGCAAAGCGCAACCAGAGCCGTTTGCTTCAATCTGAAACCGAAAAACAGCAGCAGCCCCAAGGCTACTTCAATTATTATTATGAATGATGCAAAAAATCTTAATCCGCCAAATCCATACAAGGCAAGTATTTGCGAAAAATCATTTACAGCAAGCGATTTGCCGATTCCCGATACCAGAAATACCGCTGCAACAATAAAGGACAACAGTTTTGATGTTTTTTTCATTTCAATTTGTTTTTTACCCTGCCCCTGCCTTCCCCGCAAGGGGAAGGATTAGGGGGAAAGGTATAGGATGCTCTTAGTGCTTCGTTATTATAAATCCACACATTTTACATTGTCTATCTCTCCAAAATACTCGTCATATTCATCAAAAAAATCTTCCATTTGAGAGCATGACTTGATATATGAATCCAGTTCATACTCTTTCAAATCTGCTAACGTTATCGTCTCCGTTTCAGTCTCACCCTCGTATTTATAAGTACATTTACATCCGTTCCATTCATCATCCTTGCTGCAAGAAACGCTGATGATACCAACTGCCAACAGGCTTAAACACCCAATTAATAAAATTATTTTCTTCATTTGCATTTTGTTTTACGTCTGCTCCTGTGCAGACATTAAATTAATAAATCTGTTTTCTACTCTTAACGATTTTCGAACACTCGCCTCGCTTTTTTATTTTACATGGTCAAGCAAGATTTTTTCCATGTTTTGTCACTTGCGGGCTGGCAGCCCTGTTTGCCTTCTTTTTAATTTTTACCCCATTCGGAGCGGTTTATACTTTTTTTTCTCCGTGTTTCTTTGTTTATTCTCTGCGTTTCTCTATGTAATTTTTTTTGTTACACGGAATTACGCAGAGATTTTACAGAGGCGCACAGTTTTTGTTAATTTTTAATTAATCATTACTAATCTTATTCGTTATATCTTCCGGAATTTCCTGCGGAGTCGTTGTGTTTTTAAATACAGCATACACCGATTTAGTTGCGCCGTCATCCAATTGGAATTTGACGTTTCCGTAAATGCAGGCGTTTGTTACTGTCATGTCGAGCAATAAGGGCGGTTCGTCCAAAAGTATTTTGCTGTTTTTCAGGTCAATGGAATCTTTGGTTATGCCGCCTCTGAATATAACGTTTTTTATGCCATCGGCTTCGGGCAGCATATACAGTTCGTCGGCTGTAAGTTCCAATTTGGTGATTTGTTCGACATTCGCCGAAAGTATAAAATGCAGTTGCACATTCTGTGAATTGTCGAAAGGTATATTGCCGACATATTCCTGTGGCTCGGCAAAAGGCGTCAATTTATTTTTGTTTTCCGAACATGCCCACAAAAGGCTTATTGACGCAACCAACATTAAAATTTTAATTTTTTTCATCTTTTTTAGTTTTTATGCTCCATTCGGAGCGGTTATACTTTTTATTTGTTTATTTGTTTATTCGTTTTTCAACTCAACAATAGTTTTTATTTAAATATTTAACAAATATTTAACAGCGCAAAAATAATCGATTAATAAAGGATGCAATACCCCATTTGTAGGGTTTTTTAAAGTCGAAACAAAAAAGTCCTATTTGTGGGGTATTTTTATTTGTGTTGATTTGTCGATTTGAAGAACAAAAAGCATCTTTACTTTTGAA